>JBNJGX010000203.1:0-5180 GCA_051748025.1 Bacteroidota bacterium | reverse complement strand
AAAGATAAACCCGCATCAGGTTTAAGCAGGCTCATGCTACCAATTGGCTCAGTTTCAACCTGCGTTACAAATATGGCATAATTTTTATGATCCAGTGTCAAGCCCGCATAGGCATGGATGGTAAATCCGGATTTTGAGATATACTGATAACCCAATACCATGCTTCCGCGTACTGAGTTAATTGAATATTCATCCTCAGACAGCCGGTTTGCATATTCATAAGCATGGTTATAACGGTAATAACTGACAGAAGGACCAACATATACCCCCCGCATCACATTATTAATATAATAACGGGCTCCAAGGGTCATTCCAAAACCTTTTGCCCGGTGATTGGATATGCTATCGCCATATACTTCGCCTGACTGAAAACTCACCGTAAGGGGTATAATTACATTCATCCTGAAAAAACCTGCCAGACGCTCTGATAAGTTCGACTCATAAGTACCGTAAATTTCAGGCCAAAAACTCAGCCTTTTGTCTGACATGCTGTCAACTTTTGGGAAAATTCCTCCCGTAAAACTGTGCTGCTCTTCAAATGTTTCCTCCAATTGTGCACACAGCATCAATGGAAATAACAGAAAAATAACAAATGCCAGCTTTCTTTTCATGTTGCCAATAATACAAAAAAAAATTACAACTTATCAATGATATCCTCAATTTTTAATAAGGTTGGCTTTATTAAAAAACATTGTTGTTACAAATATTTTGTGATCTTGCAAAAAATTATACAGGCAAGATATTAACTTTTTTGTTATTTTTATTTCCCATGATAATCCACCTGTCAGGTGTTTTTTTGTCCATACACTGATTAAAATAATAGAAACAGGCGCCTTTAAAACACCGGAACTTTTGATCAATCACAGATAATTCAATATCTTTACATCAGATATTTAACCATCAGGTCCGCTCAGATATGAAAATATTAAAATTAAAACTTCGCTACAGCAACATGTACTTCGTACGTTCTGCTGTAGGCTGGATGATAATTGATACAGGCATTCCCGGTAAAAGAAAAAAAATACTGGATTTCATGCATAAAAATAACATACCACCATGTAAAGTAAAAATTATCGTTATCACACATGCCCATTATGACCATGTGGGGAACCTTGCAAATCTAAAGTTCCTTACATCTGCACCTGTATTTATACATCATACCGGCGCAGCCCTGATTGAGTCAGCTAACTCTGTTCTGCCAACCCCGGTATCGCCCATGGCAAAACTCAGCACCAACCTGGTCAGAATTTTTCCATTTGCTTTAAGATTTAAACCCGTTAAAGCCGATGAAACCGTACACAACAAAACCAGCCTCAGTGCTTATGGCTTTCAGGCAAATATCATTCCCACGCCCGGGCATACAGAGGATTCGGTTTCTGTGGTTTTCGATGATGGAACCACTTTTACAGGGGACGCTTGTTTTAATATGAATTTTAAACGTAATGTGATACCCCCTTTCATCAATGATGCTGAAACCCTCCTGAAATCATGGCATTTGCTTAACGAAAACGGAGTGAAAAAATTTTATCCCGGTCACGGCATGGCATTTGGTATCGATAAATTTCATCGCTCATTTAAGAAGCTGGAGAAATTGAGCAAAAAACCTTAAATCATATTTTTTTCGGAAAGGAAAATGTTATTTTTGCTTGCAAACAAATCTATATCCCAATGAAAACACGCAGATTCATTATGGCATTACTGGCGCTATTAATTTTAATGCCTGTATATGCCCAGAAAAAAATCACACTTGAAGACATCTGGTCAAAAAGAAAATTCAACCAAAACATGGTACGTGGCATCCGCAGCATGCAGGATGGAAAACATTTTACCAGGATGAATATGGCACGCAACAGCATACTGAAAGCTGATTATAAAACAGGGAAAAAAGACACCGTGATCTTTAAACTTGGTGATTTCAGCGACACCTTTGACAATGGCTGGATTTTTGATTACAAATTCAGCAAAAATGAAAACCTGATGCTTATCGCTACCGGCCATGAATCAATTTACAGGCATTCATACAAAGCCAATTTTCATATTTATAACCGTGAACAGGAAAGCATTACACCGGTTAATGAAGACAACAAAATTCAGGCTGCCGAATTTTCACCTGAGGGCAGCTCCGTAAGTTATGTGCTGAATAACAATATTTATCTGTATCACATTAAAACAAAAGAAACCATACAGGTTACCAGTGACGGAGAAAAGAACAAAATTATCAATGGCATCCCGGACTGGGTATATGAAGAAGAATTCAGTTTTGCAAAAGCCTATACCTGGTCAAAAAACAGCAACTATATAGCCTTTTTAAAAACCGATGAAAGTAATGTGAAAGAATTTAACATGCCAAAATACGGGAATCTGTATCCGGAACAATACAAATACAAATATCCCAAAGCCGGTGAAGAAAACTCTGAAGTCAGTGTGCATATTTTTGATATCGCTTCCCGTAAAACTCAAAAAATCAAAATTGACGCAAAAGGGGAATTTTACATCCCGCGCATATATAAAACAAACCGGGCTTCGGAATTTATCGTGGTAAGCATGAACAGGCTGCAAAACCGCTATAACATGCACAAGGTTAATGCAGAAACCAATGAGACAAATACCATACTTGAGCTAAAAGCGGAAAATTATATTGAATTACATGATGATGTCACCTTCCTGCCGGATGGAGAGCATTTTGTCATGACACATTCAAACAGTGGTTACAGGCATCTGTACCGCTACAACATGGATGGCAAACTACAAAACCAAATCACAAAAGGCAAATGGGAAGTTACCGGTTTCTATGGATATGACCCTGACAAAAAATTGTACTACTATCAATCAGCAGAAGCATCCCCCATGCAGCGGGATGTATATGCCATCAGTGAAGACGGAAAACAAAAGGAAAAACTGAATAAGAAATCAGGCACCACAAAATTCAAATTCAGCAAAGGATACAAATATTATATCGAAGAGCACCAGGATGCAAACACCCCCTTAACCATAAGCCTTCACCGCAAAAACACTGAACTTGTACGTGTGCTCGAAGACAACAACAGCATGAAAGAAACCATGAAAGCGTTTGGTTTTGTTGAAAAAGAGTTTTTTACCCTCAAATCAGCCGATGGTGAAACCGACCTGAATGCATGGATGATAAAACCCCCGGATTTCAAAAAACGTGAAGATTACCCGGTACTTATCTATACATACGGAGGCCCCGGATCACAGACAGTTGCTGATGCATGGGACCACAATATGGCGTGGTGGCAAATGCTTGCTCAAAACGGTTACATTGTTATTTCAGTAGATAACAGAGGAACAGGTTTCCGCGGCAGGGATTTTAAACAAATTACATACGAAGAACTCGGAAAATATGAAACCGAAGACCTGATTGCATGTGCAAAACAACTGGGTGAGCGTAAATATATAGATGACCAACGTATCGGAACTTTTGGATGGAGTTACGGCGGATACCTCACCAACCTTTGCCTGACAAAAGGTGCAGAACATTTTGCCGGAGGTATAGCAGTGGCATCGGTTACCAACTGGCGCTATTATGACACCATTTATACCGAGCGTTACAACGGGCTACCACAGGAAAACGAAGAAGGATACGACGATAATTCACCCATTAATCATGTTGACAAATTTGATGGTAAGTTATTGCTTGTACATGGCAGTGCTGATGACAATGTCCATTTTCAAAACAGCATGGATTATATCAACAAACTGGTATCTGCAAATAAAGATTTTGATTTAATGGTGTATCCAAACCGGGATCATGGTATTTACGGAGGAAATGCCAGGTTGCACCTCTACACAAAGATGACAGATTTTTTAATGAAAAACTTATAAACAACCATCATTATATATTATCAGCGTTGTTGTAAATATTGGTTAAAAACGGTTAATAATGGTTAAAAACGGTTGCGTATGAGTCCCCCACCCGAAATGAGAGGTTTTAGGGTTAGGAGTTAGGTGTTAGGATTTAGGAAAAGTTTCCCTCCTAACACCTAACTCCTAACCCCTATTAATAGTAACCGGTATTAACCATTTTTAACTGATTAGTTACTATGTTTTAAACTAAGACATTAAAAAATTACACATGAAAAATATCATCCAACTTCAGAAACTGGTAAAGCATTATGAAATGGGCATTCAGACAGTAAAAGCCCTTCGTTCGATTGACCTGGAAATAAAACAAAATGAATATGTGGCAATCATGGGTCCTTCCGGCAGCGGAAAATCAACACTCATGAACATTGTTGGTTGCCTGGACACATTGACAAAAGGAGAATATATACTGAATGGAACCAACGTAAGCCAAATGACAGACAACCAGCTTGCTGAAATCCGGAATAAGGAGATTGGATTTATCTTCCAGATTTTTAACCTTTTACCCCGATTCGATGCACTTGACAATGTGATGCTGCCACTGGTATATGCCGGCATAAAAAAGAAAGACCGGGAAAAAAGGGCAAAGGAAGTGCTGGAATCTGTGGGGCTGGATGACCGCATGGACCACAAACCCAATGAACTCTCAGGCGGACAACGTCAACGTGTGGCTGTTGCCAGGGCGCTGGTTAACCATCCTTCTATCATCCTGGCCGACGAGCCTACCGGCAACCTTGATACAAAAACATCACTTGATATCATGCAGCTCTTTGAAAATATTCATAAGCTCGGCAATACCATTGTCTTGGTTACCCATGAAGAAGATATCGCACAACATGCACGCCGTATTGTACGTTTACGCGATGGCATAATCGAATCGGATACTGTAAACAAAAATCCAAAAGTACTTGTTAAGGTTTAAGTATGACACAAAAAATTTACACAAAACTGGGCGATACCGGAAAAACCAGCTTGGCAGGCGGGCAGAAAGTTGCCAAAAACCATGAACAACTTAACGCATGTGGCACTGTAGATGAGCTCAACGCATGGATTGGACTGATTCGCTCTTATGATTTATCAAAACAAGAAAAAGACACACTGATATCCATTCAGAAACACCTGTTTTTATTGTGCTCTGATCTGGGATATGATAAAGAGAATGCCAAAACAAAAAGAAATAACACCCCTTTGCTGGGGAATGATAAAGTAGATTTTCTTGAAAATAAAATTGATAAAATGAATGAAACACTCCCCGTTCTCACCAATTTCATCATTCCCGGAGGTTATATCCCTGCAGC
>JBNJGX010000202.1:0-5186 GCA_051748025.1 Bacteroidota bacterium | reverse complement strand
AGTTCCGTCTGAGAAATTTTGTACCCATACATTGTTTTCATCAGCTTCTGTACTGCTCCAGTAGTCATAATACTTCTCAAAGCTGCCCAGGGTATCTTTTTGCTCATAGATGGCATTGAGCTCGTCTTTTGATGGTAGATACCAGTCATCATAGCCGTATGCTGTCATGGTATCGCACATATAAGCAGCATAACTGCCGGCACCGAATACATTCACAATGCTGTCTGTATTTGCTTGTCCATTGATAAGTGAAGTAGCGCCAAAATTCCCATTGTAAGGATATTTGCACCAGCTGGTGTTTCCGGAATTTATGTCTTTGGGATACACGTAAAGGATTTCGTTATTGTACTCCACTTCCACGGGTTTATCAGCCATATAAATATTTGATGGTGATTCCCGTTGTTCATCATCCAAACAGGCAGCAAAAAGAAGCAACACAGGCAATAATACGATCAGTTTCTTCATAAATAAACATTCATTGTCTCATTCTCTTTATGGTTGATTTTGTAAACAACAGACCGGCGCTGTAATACATGGCATTGTCAATTTCAGTGTTAATCCAGTATTCTGCCCCAATTTTCAAAAACCCAAACAATGGAATATCCAGGCCAAAAATCAAAGAATTGTAACCATCAGAATAAGCCACCGGTGTTGTAAAATATTCACCCTTGTTGATGTCCTGAGCATATCCGTCAATGCTAAAATAATCATGTTCAGCCTGGTAAACTTTCTGGTAAGCCCTGGATGACCGGCCGCCATATCCGCCATGGATAACAAAAGGAATGGGAAAGGAAAACTGGTATCCGGCCTGGATGCTATAAACCATTCCGCTGTGTTCCTTAATATTGCTGTATCCATAATCATTTTCTGTCAGATAATATTTGCCAACAGGTTCATAATTGTCGATATCATTGACCATTATCCCGCTGCCATTTGAGCTTATATCATTTTCAAAAGCCTGGGGACTTGCAGAAATTCCGACAGCCGCAGACATATACAACCTGTCAAGATACAAGGATATACCAAAGCTACCAAAATTACCAAACTGTACTTTTTGTCCGTTTCCGATTTTCAAGTCAATGCTGTAACCATTAATGAGCTTAATTTTATCAAGATCAATTGAAATCTGCCTGTCTGCGGGCAACTTTTCTAATTTTACGGTTTTATCCCTGTATCCGTCTTTGGTGATTTTTACGGCAGTGGGTTTATCCGGAAACATAAAGGTAGCGGGTGTTTTTCCCCGGTGTTTTCCATTGATGTAAATATCAGCACCTGAAGGCTCTGATGATATTGAAATTTCTTTTTTAATCTCAAACAAAAAAGATGACCGGCCGTCTTGTGTGACTTCAATGTTTTTTATTTCTGAATTATCATCCTTTTTTACTTCCACGGTATGCTCACCAAAGGCCAGATCAGCTTTAAAAGGTGTTTTTCCCTGTAATTTGTCATTGATATATACAGATGCATCCCCGGGTGTACTGGTGATTTTTATTTCCCTGCCGCTTTCCAGTTCTTTTTCAATTTCCAGGGTTTCATCTTCTTTTATGGTAATAATTTCTTCATAAGTACCATATCCGTTTTTGCGGAGTTCGAGCTGATAATCACCTACAAGCAAGTCTTTGATGGTTTGTGGGCTGGTGCCGTATTTTTCATTATCGAGGTAAATTTCTGCAGCAATGGGCTCGGTTATTACATCCAGTTTGCCGGTTTTTCCTTTGAGCTTAAAAGAAAGGCTTTGGTCCTCTCCCGCCACTATTTCCACTTGTTTGTCATCGCTGTAATATTTGTCTTTTTTCACCTTTACATTGTAATAACCGGATAACAACCTGCCACTCCAGTTGCCGTTGCCTTTTTTCTCCCCATCTATAAAAATATCTGCCTCAGGATTGGTGGTAATGCTTAGTTCCGCGAAAGCTTTTTGCATTTCAAAAGCAGCTTCGGTCGTTTGCTCATCCTTTACTTCTGTTTTTTTACTTTGTGACTGATACCATTTATCACGTAATTGTACAAGGTGGGTTCCCGATGAGATGTCACGCAATGTGTCCGGTGTGGTTTTCCCTGTTTTGTCACCATCAAGGTATATTTGCATGTTGTTTTCAGGGGAAGATGTAACCAAAATGTTTCCGAAATTTGGTTTTAACTTTATATCAAGCTGCTTTTTATCACCTTCGATGGTAACTTTTCCGGCAGCAGGATGGTATTTGGGCATTTCCAAACGGTAATTATATGATTCTTCCGGCAATTTACGCTGAAAAGTTGTGGTACCAACCTGCTGTTCATCAATAAACACTGTGGCACCCGCAGGCTCTGATGTTATGATAAGGTATTGTGTGGGCACTTCAACATCTTCGACAGTGGTAACCACTTTTCCGGTGGTCAGTACCATCTCATACACTGTGGCTTTTTTGATGGCTTCGGGAAAAACATAATTCCTTAGTACCCCAAGCTTATCGTGTTTAATCGTGATTTTGCGGCTGCCGTAAGGTACATATACCCAATACTCACCTGTTTTCCGTTCCACTTTGGTAATACCCAGGCTTCCCGCTTCAAATTTAAAGCCGGTTTCGCTGGTGACAACTTTTATCAGGGCTGTTTTGTCGCCGTTTTGGTCGGTAACGGGATGATTTACCCGTGCATCCATATCACGTGGCAGGCAACGGAAGGATTTCACAGAGATATCCTGACCTGAGAGATTAAAACACAACATTACCGTTAATATCATCAATCCTAAACGCATCGAAGTATTTTTGGTAAAAATATAAAGGAATTGGAAAAAATCAAAACAATCAGTAATACGTATAAATTTATCTTTTTTCAGTGGAGCTGCCGGGAGTCGAACCCGGGTCCAAACAAGAAACAGATAAGCTTTCTTCATGCTTAGCTTGTTTTTGGTTGTCGGGATATGAACGGGAACAAGCACCCTGAGCATATCCTTAGTCCCTTAAATGTCGCTGTTTGCCAGAGACCGGAAAACAGCCAGCCTGAAATTTATGCCACTCCCGGTTCGGTCGGAATCAGGCCAGTCCTTCCGGGGAATGTCTCGTCCCAGTACCTTGTACCGGGATTAAGCATAATCTACTGTTATTCGATTACGCAGCGAGAGCATAATTGTCTGCGCCATTTAAAAAGTGTGTGAACAGTTGATGACGGGCTTTTTCACAATTGGCCCGGCATGCTTACTTATCCATTTACCTTGCTGTCAAAACCATTTCAGCCCCGGTAAATTGGGGGGTACTTACTACTGCAAAAATAATGCTAAAACTGATAAAAGTCAAATAAATTTAATCAGCAAAAGATAATTGCTCATCATTAACCTGCATTTATGAAACTTCTGCAGATTCAAAATCGAAAATGACATCAAACAATTCCGTACTGGCATTGTCATTCCATCTGTCTTGTATTTTAATGTAATAATCTTTCCCGGTTTCTTCAATGTCAAATTTAACAGGCAATTCATCCATATCTTTTACAGCTTCAAGTTCATTATCATCATCATTTAAAACATAAATACCGCCGGCCACATTCACTTCATCCTGTTTAGAAGCTTTAAGTGTCAGGGTTCCTGTTTCCTCAGCATTTATCCTGAAAAAATCTTTATCCTTTTTTGGATAAATGGCAATCTGTACGATATCATTCAGTTGCACTTCATTGGCATCAACATATTTATTATTCGGTTCAAATTCATCCATTTCAGGTATAAATTCAGGTTTCCAGGTAAATAATCCTTCAGATGCATTGTCATTCCACCTGTCACCTAAAACAAGGTAATATTCACCCGGCTCGGTGATGGCTACACTTTGTGGCACCTCCCCTTTGCCTTTGATAGTTTTCGATTTCTCATCATCAAATTCGTCATAAGTCGCAAAATACACAGCCAAATTAAGGTCTTCAGGTACGTCTTTTGCTCCCAGTTTAATATAGCCGGGCTCAGAAATTTTTATTTTAAACCAGTCTTCTTCTCCTTTAGGAAATATGGCTGATTTAAAGGTTTTGCCCGCCTCTATTTCCTTAGCCAATTCAGGTCCGTTATTGGGTTCATGCTCATCAAACTCCTCAATAAATTCAAACTTCAGTGTAAAAGGCGTTTCACTTGCATTTTCATTCCATCTGTCTGCCACCATAGCATACAAGGTATCTTTTTCAGGAACAGCAACGGTTGCCGGGAATTTCAAAAACTTTGTAAGAAACGCTTCCTTTTTATCACCCCATTCATCATAAGAGGCAAAACGAACCTGGGCATTAAGATCATCAGGCACATTTTTGGCCCCGAGCTTTAAATATCCCTGTCCGGGCACTTCTACCTGATACCAGTCCTTGTCTTCTTTGGGATGAACTTTCATTTCAAATTCATCTCCGGTTTCAATAGAATTTGCTTCATCAATTTCATCATTTGGTTCAACCGATTCATTTTGTTTTTTTGATGATTCTCCACAAGAAACAATTAGAATCAATAAACTAAGCACAAAACACAGGTGTAAGTTTTTCATAACATTTAATTTTTTAAGGTTAGTATTTAAATTTTGATAAATATACACATTTTATTTTAGGGGTAAAAATTTTTAGCCAATAAAATTTATCCCGGTTAACATTTGATGTTTTTTTTGTCGATAATTTCAGAAATCTGACATTATTAGAGAGCGGGTATAAAGAACAATAGAAGTCGGAAGACGGAAGTCGGAAGTCCGAAGATATCACATTACTGAAGTTTCGCAGTTTATAAATAACTAAAAATAAGCAAACTACAGATAAAACATTATAGTATGTTGTTTGCCTAAAAATCAAAATAGTAGTGTATTAGATATTTAATGCCAAAATCCTCTAAATACATAGCTAAACCATCAATAAAAGCAAGCTGGTTGCTAAGCTAAGACAAATAAAACTAATACGCTCTCTCCATGGATGTGATTAATTCACATAAATATAATTTTGATGTTCTTTTGTCCCGTGGTTCGACACCGCATTTCGGCTTCGCTCAATACACCGCTCACCAACCATCAAAAGAACCAAAACCTCGTGCCGTAATAATTTTTGCGACCCGCAATCTGCTTGAAACCTAAAATCCCGAGATCAGCTATCCGCAAAAAAGCGGATAGCTGATCTCGGGATTTTTACGATTTCTTCGCAGTGCGGGTGCATTTCGATGCTTCGGCGCAGCTCAGCACATCGCTTCGCTCAATACGGCGCCC
>JBNJGX010000201.1:0-5188 GCA_051748025.1 Bacteroidota bacterium | reverse complement strand
AAAAAAAATGCCCCACATCAAGCAACATTGGCTCAATATTGCTTTTTTAGAGCAGCATTTTTGTGTAAAGATATTATTTGGGGCTGATTTAATTTTCCCTCAATACATAATCATCATATTCCAGTTCAAAACGCAGTTTATGTTTTGATTCTTCGCTGGCAAGTGACAGGAAAACTTCTTTAAGTTCATTATTGGGGGCACGTTCTGCCAGGTTGGTGTATAAACGATAAGCGTTCTTTTCCTTTTTCATTGCCAGGATAAGCGCATCCTTATAATCCATGTTTGGCTCAGGCTCAATGTCAGTCAGATAATCAGCAATTTTCAGGTCTGCAACACTTTCATTTTCCCAATCGTGTATGCCTTCCTTTTTTATGGTTGTTAACCGGGCTTTATGGCCGATCTCTTCGAGTGCAAATGATTTGAATATCCTTTGCATATCTTTGGTTTTTGCCGATTTAGCCAGGTTATTGTAAAAATCTACAGCTTCCTGTTCCTGTTCAATGGCAAAATCCAGAATTTCCTGTATTGAATTTAGTTTACTCATAATCGTTGTTTTATGATTTTAAGGTTAGGTTGCAAAACAAAGCTTATCATTCCAGGGCTTCTGAAAATTCATTATCAAAGCGTAGCATTACGTGGTCGGTTCCATGTCCGAATTCCGGCAATGCGCCCTGTCCTGATGTAAAAATTATTTGACATGCCTGTGATTTATCTTTTAAATCTTTCAGCATTTCTTCATTAATTTCATCTGTATTGCCTGGTATTTTCTGATTGAACATTTCCATAAGACGGGCATATTGTTCCGTATTGCTAAATTCCGGTTTAAGTTGCATTTCTGCCGGAAATGTCTGAATCATTTTTTGGGTGTTGGTAAAACTGCCACCAGTTTCAAACGGTAGTGAAGCGGGAAGCACAACATCAGCCAGCTCAGCGGTTTCAGTAATAAAATAATCCTGAACAACCAGCAATCCTGCAGATTTGAGTGTGTCTATAACCGAAGATTTATCAAACGCTGTGCCCACAGGATCTTCACCAAACACATATACATTTTTCAGGGACTTTTCATAAAAAGCATTGTGCAATTTTTTGGTTTCCCCGTTGGCAAAATTAAAGTCAATGATACCCTGTGTGTTGTTTTTCTCTTTTACTGAGATAAGGCCTGACGCTGTTTTTCCAAGTTTACCGGTAATCAGGCACAGGTTTCTTGCTTCGGCAACAGCATGGTTATCTAAGTATCGCTCGGAAACAATAAGCACAGCGTGGTGTGTCATGTTAAACTCATTCAGGAGTTTAATTATGGTTTGTTCGTCTGTACCTGATTTATTAATCAGATCATCCATGTTTTCTTTTGTCAGGGCAGCTTTGTACTCATCAAAGCCCAGGCAGTGATCCTTAACAAACAACTGATTCTGTTCCCCCTTGCTTATAAGGCGATGGTTCATAGCCTTAAGCAAACTGTAATAAGAATCAATGTGAATGACACGGTCGCACTTGTTTTCCAGCTTTGTGTTGTTTCTGTCTGTTATCAGAATAATTTCGGTACCGTGTTTTGTTCTGGCTTCATTGATCATAAAGCCAAGGGTGGCATCGTCCATATTTACCCTGGGATGCATGAGGAATATTTTTTGCGCTTCTTCAATCTGATCAAAAGGCACATTCATTTCTGATGCATTGATATTACCTTCATCCAGGTGCATAAGATGGAATGACCCGGTATAATCTGCTTTAATGGCTTTGTTTGCAAATTGTTTCAACGACCAAATCTCCTCATTTGTAAGCCTTCCCCCGGCAAATACTGCGGACGTTGCTTTTTGACCTGCTTTATCTTTGATCAAATCAAAAGCTTCATCAAAGCTGCACTCAGTTAATTTGCCGTTTTTACGGATCATCGGTTTTGTGATACGGTTTTCATCGTTGATAAAGTTGTAAGCAAATTTGGCATAACGGTCGATGTTTCCAAGTTTATTGACCATGCCTTCGCGGCCATTGACACGGAAAATAAAACCATTTTTATGTTCCAGTTCAATGCTTTCGCCAATGGATCCATAAGGACTTATGCTTTCCACTTTGTCTGTTTTTACCGGGCCGGGTTTAAATTTAAAGTTTTCAGTTATTGCACCGGTCGGACATGTTGATATACATAATCCGCATGATTCGCATGAGGTATCTTTCAGGGATTCCCCCATACTTGGGGCAACATAAGTATCAAATCCACGCTCTACGAGGCCAAGCGCATTAGCACCCACCACATCTTTGCATATACGTACGCATTTTGCGCAAAGGATACATTTGTTGTTGTCAATTTCTATATAAGGATGCGAGAAATCAACATGCTTTTCCTGGAATTCGCCGTCAAATTTGTTTTGTTCTGCATGATAATCAGTTGCATATTTTTGCAGATCACAGGAAAAGAATTCTGAACATCCACATTCGAGGCAACGTTGAGTTTCTTTTACAGCCACATCCTCACTTTCATACCCCAGTTCAACTTCTTTAAAATTTAACCGCTTATCAGGCTCTATAACAGGCATTTCTTCGCGCATTTGTTTTTTGTACCTGCCGGTATAATCATCCTGGGTTTGTTCTTTAAAACTGTCTTTTCTGCTAACGAAGGGTTTTTTGATGGGTTCAGGTTTTTCTCCGTTGAGGTACATTTCAACTGAGTGCGCAGCGGTTTTTGCCTGTGCAATGGCTTCGATAACAGTTGCCGGGCCGGTAACACCGTCACCAGCAGCAAAAATACTTTCCACGCCGGTTTGGAGGGTGTCTTCATTGGCATCAATATCTCCCCACCTGTTGACCTCAAGTTTTCCTTTGGATGTGTTATTATTCACATCATCAAGGAAAGTAACTTCAGTTTTTTGTCCGATGGCAGCCAGGATATAATCACATTCGAGTTCAAATTCAGACCCTTCTACAGGAACAGGCCTTCTGCGTCCCGAAGCATCAGGTTCACCAAGTTCCATTTTGATCAGTGTCATGGATTTTACTTTGCCGTTTTCGTCTTTATTCACTTTCACGGGGTTTGTCAGGAGCATGTATTCAACGCCTTCGGTCTGTGATTCATGTATTTCGATGGGATTGGCCGGCATTTCCTGTTCAGAACGCCTGTACACGATGAGACTTTTATCAGCACCACATCGTACGGCAGTGCGGCAACAATCCATAGCGGTATTTCCACCTCCTACGGTAACAACAGTTTTCCCTGAAAAATCATATTTCTGACCGGTCATTTCCATGTTTCTCAGAAAATCAATACCACTGAAGACACCGTCGGCATCTTCACCTTCAGCCCTGATAAGCGTTCCTTTTTGTGATCCGATGGTAAGGATTGTGGCATCATAATTTTTGCCAATCTCTTTGTAAGAAAGGTTATCACCGAATTTTTTACCTGTATATAAATTCGCACCCAATTCTGTGATTGTTTCAATCTCTTTATCAATTACTTCATTGGGTAACCTGTATTGGGGTATGCCGTACCTCAACCATCCACCCGCGTGATCATTGGCTTCATAGATATCACATTGAAAACCTTTTTGCTGTAACCAATATGCAGCAGATAATCCTCCCGGTCCGCCACCAATGATGGCAACTTTTTTCCCGTTTGACGGAGCTACATCAGGTTTATAATGTTCACCATGCAATAAATCTTTATCGGCAGCAAAGCGTTTCAGATAATCAATACCAACAGCGGTACCTTCATCGAGCAGATTACGACGACAAGCAGCTTCGCATGGTCTTACGCAAACCCTGCCACAAACTGCAGGAAATGGATTTGTTTCTTTGATAAGCGCAATGGCTTCGCTGTACTGTTTCTTTTCAATAAGTGAAATGTATCCTTGTACATCAACACCTGCCGGGCATGTTTCTTTACATGGTCCCACACAATCGGCATAGTGGTTGCTAAGGAGCAGGTCCAGTGCAGTTTTTCTGGCTTTTCTGACGGTTTCGTTGTCAGTGTTGATTTTCATGCCTTCAGTAATTTCAGTAGAACAAGAAGGCTGTGTTCCCCTTCCTTCAATTTCCACAACACAAACAAAGCAAGATGAAAAGGGTTTGAGCCTGTTATCATAACATAATGTGGGGATATGTATCCCAAGCCTTGTTGCAAGTTGCAAAATGGTTTCTCCGGCGATTCCCTGAACTGCTTTGCCGTTTAATATTATGTTCAATTTCTTATCCATGGTTCTGATTTTTCCAAATTATTTACAGTAATTTAATTGCATCAAAATTACATTTTGTGTAACACATGCCACATTTAATGCATTTATCCTGATGAATGTAATGCACTTCTTTTCTTTCACCGGATATTGCATCTGTGGGGCAATTTTTTGCACAAACTGTACAGCCTGTACATTTTTCCGGGTCCACTTCATAAGTAATAAGTTTTGTGCATACTTTGGCAGGGCATTTTTTATCCCTGATGTGTGCATCGTATTCATCCCTGAAATATTTAATGGTAGTTAACACGGGGTTTGGGGCTGTTTGTCCAAGTCCGCAAAGGCTGTTAGCTTTCACCTGGTGGGCGAGTTCTTCGAGTTTTTCGATATCGCCTTCTTCGCCCTCACCTTCAGTAATTCTTGTGAGAATTTCGAGCATCCTTTTTGTGCCGATACGACAGAATGTACATTTACCACAAGATTCTTTTTCAGTAAAATCGAGAAAAAACCGGGCGATGTCGACCATGCAGGTTGTTTCATCCATGACAACCATTCCTCCGGAACCCATGATAGCTCCTGTAGCCTGAACGGAGTCATAATCTACGATGGTCTCAGCTTTATAAGCAGGGATACACCCCCCGGAAGGGCCTCCGAGCTGTACAGCTTTAAATTCCTTATCATCCTGAATGCCCCCGCCAAGTTTAAAGATCACATCGTGAATTGTCATCCCCATGGGGACTTCAACAAGGCCACCGTGATTAATTTTTCCGGTAAGGGCAAATACTTTTGTTCCTTTTGAATTGTCGGTTCCGTATTTAGCAAAGGACTCAGCTCCGTTTGCAATGATCCATGGGACATTTGCCCATGTTTCCACGTTGTTGATGTTGGTTGGCTTTCCCCACAGACCGGATGTGGCTGGGAATGGCGGGCGTTTCCTGGGCATGCCCCTTTCTCCTTCAATAGATGCCATCAGGGCTGTTTCTTCACCACAAACAAATGCACCAGCACCCTCTTTAACATATATATCA
>JBNJGX010000200.1:0-5191 GCA_051748025.1 Bacteroidota bacterium | reverse complement strand
AATGCGGATAAATCCATTTGCCGGGATATTATGACAATTGTGGCTATAAGGGAAGCAAGCATCAGTGTTGTTTGCATCATATCCGTCCAGATGATGGTACGAATACCGCCGCGGTAGGTGTAAAGCCAGATGAATACAATGGTAACAATAACGGTTACCCAAAAAGGCACTTGCCAGGCGTCAAATATTACCAGTTGTAACACAGAGGCCACTATATATAAGCGGAATGATGCGCCGATAATACGGCTTATCAGGAAAAATGCAGCCCCTGTTTTGTATGCAGATAAACCGAAACGTTTATCCAGGTATCCGTAAATAGATGTGAGATTCAGTTTATAATACAAGGGAAGCAGCACAAAAGCGATGGTAAGGTAGCCAAGGAAATATCCGAGTACCATTTGCATGTAAGTAAAATCTGTATCGAGCACCCAGCCGGGAACAGATATGAATGTTACCCCTGACAGTGATGCACCAAGCATACCAAAGGCCACAACAAACCAGGGGGATTTACGGTTTCCAAGAAAAAAACCGGCATTATTGGCATGCCGGGAAGTCAGTTGTGATACCAGCATGAGCAACAGAAAATAACCCAGTATTAATCCAAGGATGATTAGTGGTGTCATGCGCCGAAGATAAAGATATTTTCAGAATTGTAAAAGCTTGATAAGATATTACGGTTTTTACCAATCCCGTAAATGTTTCTTTGTCCAGGTAAGCACTTCCGCCTCCGTTCTTCCGACTTCTGACCTCAATTCATGATGTCATTTTTTATGTCTTTTACTTTTTTGATTGGAATAAGGGGATAGGTAAGAAACCTGAATTTCCGGTATATGACAATTTCTGACAATAAATTCCACAAAATGGTAGAAATACTGGTTGCAATAGCAGCCCCGATTATTCCATATCTCGGAACCAATATATAATTCAGGATCAGATTAATTATGGCGGTTGATAACAGGATATTCCGTGATATTTTTTCATAACCGGTCATGTTCAAAATGTGAATAGTTGCTCCTGAAAAGGCTCCGAATACCTGTCCGGAAGCAAGTATTACCAGGGTAGAGGTGCCGGCAACAAATTCCTGTCCGAAAATACCGAGTAAAAATCCGGGGAAGAGGATAATTGCCAGGAAAATCGGAAAAGAAATGCTGAAATTTAAAAAGCTGGTTTGTTTCACAAAACGCTTGAAGCCTGATATGTCTTTTCTCCCGTGTAATTCAGCAATTTTGGGAGCGGCAATGCTGCTTATGGCTACAAGTGTAATGCTGATACATGCTGCAATTTTCAATGCCGTGTTATAAATACCGACATCAGCCTGCGTTTTGAAAGCTGATAGCATCAGAATGTCCATCCAGCTCATGATAAGAAATAGTGAGTTGGTGAGCATCATTGGCAATGTGATATTAAGGATGCTTTTTAACTCGAAGTTATATTTTGGCTTTTCTGTACGGGGGCGGGGGATACGTTTAAGGTAGTATTGAAAAGCCCAGAAACTGATGATCAATAAAACAATAATGGCTATCAACAAACTGTAGATGCTGGTGGTGTTATCAATGGATTGAAAACTGAAAAGCCAAACTATCAGCAAAGTAAGTATGTATATGCTTCCGTTTTGAAAAAGTGAAAAAGCGGTGATCTTTTTCAGTCCTTTCATGCTTTCGGCGTTGTAATTCATCAGGCTCAACGGAACAACAGATATCCCAATTACCCTGACAATACTAGCGTAATCGGCGTTTTTAAAAAACAACTGGCTTACGGGAACTGCCGTTGCCATTAAAATTATTGCTACCAGCGAACTGCTTGTCAGGACAATCAGAATACAATGTTTATATATGGGTTTTACATGGTGAGTGAATTGTTTGCCCATGCTTTCGGCGATAAACTTAACGATGGAAGTATCAAAGCCGAGTTTGCCAAGTACTGCACCAATCATCAGTATTGTCCAGGAAGTAGAAAATACCCCGAGTCCTTCAGCACCAACAAGCTGTGCAAGAAACCAGAAGAAGATATAACCAATAATTACTGATGCAAACTTAAAAAAAAGCGCAATGGCACCCCCTTTAAACAGTTCGATCAGGTTAAAATCCTCTTTTATGAAAGACTTTAATCGCATTTTTTAACAAACGAATATCCGTTGGCAAAGGTATGTAATAATTGTATTTTTTAAGTAACCAAGATGAACTGGAATTGATTGTTATATGTATTTAATTTTTATTATGGGTGAATGAAGGCCTTATTATATATACTCGATAAGATTAGAATAAGCCAAAAAACCAGTTGTCGTTTATCCGTGATATTTTATTATTATTGCTTAAACCCTATGTGAAATCCTATGTGTGCTACTGTGTCTATGTGGTTCCACGCCGGCATCTGACCAATTTTTAGAACCACAGTAAGATACATAGATTTGTGATAAAGAATAAAATAACATAGTAATTTTTTTGATTTTACTAATGTGTAGTTTTGTTTACCCAGATGTCCATAAATATCACTATATCAGATTAATACAAAATTACTGTTGTTTTAATAAATAAAGCTTTTAAGAAGTCTGAAGTCTAAAATATTTCCCTATATTTGACAAATAACCTAAAAAACTTGATTATGCAAAAATCGTTGAAAACTTTATTGTATTTAAGCATCATTACATTGTTTATTGCCTGTAACAGCTCTGCACAGGACCAGATCAATGACCTGGATAATTTTGAAAAGATCAGTTGGCGTGATATTGACGACAATGCCATAAGGTTAATTGGTAAAGACTGGATGTTAGTAGCTGCCGGCAGTGTTGAAACAGATTATAATATGATGACCGCTTCATGGGGTAGCCTGGGGTGGTTGTGGCAAAAGCCTGTAAGCCTTATTTATGTCAGGCCACAGCGTTTTACCCATAATTTTACTGAAAGGGAGGATTTCTACACAATCAGTTTTTATGAAGAATCGCAAAAGGATATTTTGAAAAAAATGGGCACCGTCTCAGGCAGGAATTTTGATAAAATGGATTATGAAAAATTGACACCTGTGGCTACCGAAAACGGATCTGTTGCTTTCAAAGAAGCATATCTCATCATCGAATGCAGGAAAATATATGCCAGTGTGCTGGATGAAAATGATTTTGTTGATAAAGCGATTGTTGAAGATATGTATCCCAAAAAAGACTACCACACGCTATACGTGGGTGAAATTACCAATGTCTGGAAGAAAAAATAGGCGATCAGGCAAAAATGCGTCTAATTGTCTGTAGAATAATTTTCAAGTCTGTTTTTAAACCCATATCCCGGATGTATTTTTTGTTTAGTGCCAGTTTTTCCGGCATGATCTTTTCTACATAGAACTTTTCAGGGTCTTTGGCTGAGGCAAGTAAGCTGTTTTCATTTGCGTATTCTATGGATGCATAATCTGTAAGCCCGGGCTTTACAGACAGCACTTTTTTTTGCTCATCGTTGTACAGCTTTACGTACCCGGGAACCTCAGGACGGGGGCCCACAATACTCATCTCACCCAAAAATACATTGATAAGCTGGGGCAACTCGTCGAGTTTGTATTTTCTGATAAACCGGCCTGTTTTGGTGATCCGTTTGTCATTGCTCCCAACAGTCAGTTGTCCTTTTTTGTCACTGTCTGCGCGCATGCTGCGGAATTTATAAATTGAGAATGGTTTTCCGTTTTTTCCAACCCGTTGTTGTTTGTAAAAAATGCCGCCGGGGCTGTCCATACAAATGGCAATACCGAGCACAATAAAGACCGGACTTAGTAATATCAGACCGGCAAAGGAAACAATGATGTCAAATGCCCGTTTTCCCATTATGCCAAAATTTTGTTTACTGCATCAATAACGGTTTTTATCACGGTGTTTACATTTTCATCACTCAGATCATAATACACAGGCAGCGATATTTCGCGTTCATAATTTTTAAATGCATTGGGGTAGTCTTGCATCTCATACCCTGAATTTTTGTAATGTGTGAGCATAGGCAGTGGCTGAAAATGTACATTTACTGAGACCTCTTTTTTAAAGATATCTTCAATAATCCTGTCACGTGTGGCTTCATTGATGTTTTTAATTCTGAGTTGATAAAGGTGAAAAGAGCTTGTTGTGTTGTTGTTATAAACAGGGGGTATTTCTGCCCAATTTTCCTGTTCAAATGCCTTGTTGTAGGCATCAATGATATTTTTTCTGCGTGGCAGGGTATCTGTTTTGTACCGTTCCAATTCCACCAGTCCAATGCTTGCCTGGATATCTGTCATATTGGCTTTGTATCCTGCCATGAGCACATCATATCGCCAGTTTCCGATTTGGCTTTTTGCCAGCGCATCTTTGCTTTGTCCGTGCAGGCTCATGATGTTGAGATAATTGTATATGGCATCATGATCAAAACCTTCCGGCAGATTAAGGGCAATTGCCCCGCCTTCGGATGTTGTCAGGTTTTTTACTGCGTGAAATGAAAAAACGCTGACATCTGCCAGTGAGCCGACAGGTTTGCCTTTGTATAATCCCCCCAGTGAATGTGCTGCGTCTGATAATAACATTATCCGTCCAAGTTTTTGTTGTGCATCGGTTTTCGGGGAAAATAAGGCGCGTATATCCGGATCACATATAATGTTATGTATTTCATCGTAATCGGCCGGATAACCACCGATATCGACCGGGATGATTGCCTTTGTGCGGCTGGTGATAGCGGATTTTATCTTTTCAGGATTAATGTTGAAATTTCCGGTATTGCTATCTACCATAACAGCTTTTGCCCCGCAGTGCATAATCACATTGGCAGTGGCACAATAGGTATATGCCGGGATTATAACTTCATCACCGGGGCCCACACCAAACCATCTTAACATCAATTCCAGGCCGGTAGTCCCTGCATTGACACATATAACTTTCGGCACATGGGCAAATTCTGCCAGTTTTTTCTCAAAAAGCTTGGTTTTCGGACCTGTGGTAATCCAGCCTGAGCGCAAAGTGTCAGTGACCTCTTCTATTATTTTGTTATCAATTCTGGGAGGGGAAAAAGGTATCATAGTTTTGAAAATTTTTGATTCTGATATGAAAATAAAACCAGGAAAAAGGCTATAAATTGTACACCTGATTGTTTTTCAAGCATGGCTTCGAAAAGAAAATGTATGAATACCATCGAAAGGAAAATCCATATCATTCCCTCAAAATTTACACGGGGATTAATTATAATGAATAAAA
>JBNJGX010000199.1:0-5212 GCA_051748025.1 Bacteroidota bacterium | reverse complement strand
AGCACTTTTTCCTGTATATCATTGCTGAGTGGCATGTATTTATAGAATTCCATGGAATAATTGGCACGTCCGCTGGAAATATTCCTTAAGGCTGATGAATAACCAAACATTTCTGACAGGGGCACAACACCATTGAGTTTTTGAGAACCTTTCCGGTAACGGCGCATAGAATCAATTCTGCCACGACGCCTGTTAATGTTACCCACAACATCCCCAATATATTCATCAGGGGTATTGATCTCAATTTTCATAACGGGTTCCATAAGTATTGGCCCTGCTTTGTTAAAGGCTTGTTTAAAACATATAGAACCACATGTAAAAAATGCTGAATCAGAAGAATCAACCGGGTGAAATTTACCGTCAAGCAAAGTAACGCGTACATTTTCAACCGGAAAACCAGCCATAATACCTTTAGCCATTGTATCACGGATACCCTTATCAACCGACGGGATAAAATCCGCAGGGATACGGCCGCCCTTTATTTTATCAACAAATTCATATTCTTCATCTGGCAGTGGCTCAATACGGATAAGGGTTTGCGCAAACTGTCCTTTCCCGCCTGATTGTTTGGCATATCTGTACTCTGCTTCCACTTCTTCGGTGATAGCCTCACGGTATGCCACAGATGGTTCACCCACCTCTACATCCACATTAAATTCATCTTTAAGACGTGAGACAATGATATCAAGGTGAAGTTCGCCCATCCCGGCAATCACATTTTCCCCGGTTTCTTCATCAAAATGCACATTGAACGAAGGGTCTTCGTTTACCAGTTTTGCCAGGGCTTCTCCAAGCTTTCCCTGTTCTTTACGTGTGCTTGAACCAATTTTCATTTCTATTACCGGCGGTGGTACATTGATGTTTTCAAGCAGCAGCTTATGTTTTGCATCACAGAGGGTATCCCCTGTTTTGGTATTTTTCATTCCAATAAGTGCTACAATTTCACCCGGTCCGGCACTTTCCACTTCTTCCCTTTCTTTGGCACGGATTTTCATAAGGCGGCCAACACGTTCTTTTTTTCCTTTTGTGCTGTTGTATATTTCCGATCCGCTATTTATAACACCTGAATAAATACGCACAAATGTCTGTTGTCCCACATAGGGGTCATTGATAAGTTTAAATGCCAGGGCAGCAACAGGTTCTTTCGGAGATGGCAGGCGGGCATGTGTTTTTTCATGGTCATCAACATTGGTACCAATCACAGCTCCAACATCAGCAGGACCAGGCAAATAATCCACCACAGCATCCATCAAAAGCTGGATGCCTTTGTTTTTATATGCAGCCCCGCAAAATACGGGTGTTATCATCAACTTCAGGCTGGCTTCCCTGGCAGCTTTTTTCAGAAGTTCTGCGGGAATTTCCTGATCATCAAGGTACATTTCCATGATCTCTTCATTAAAATCACTCAATCTTTCAATCAGTTGGGAACGTGTTTCCACATATTTTTCCTGATATTCTTCTGGTATTGGTATTTCAAGACGTTTTTTATCATCAAATTCATAGGCCTTACCTTCAATAACATCAATCATGCCGGTAAAATTCTCCCCTGCACCCATTGGCACCTGAAATGGGATGGCATGTGCATCAAGGTATTCATTCATCTGGCCGACAACTTCAAAAAATCCTGCACCTGTACGATCCATTTTATTTACAAATGCAATGCGTGGTACTTTATACCGGTCAGCCTGGTACCAAACAGTTTCACTTTGGGGTTCAACACCACCCACAGAACAAAAAACAGCCACCATGCCATCAATGACACGGAGTGAGCGTTCAACTTCAATGGTAAAATCCACATGTCCCGGTGTATCAATAATATTGATCTGGTGATTATCCCAACTTGCTGTTATGGCCGCAGAAGCAATGGTAATACCCCGCTCCTGCTCCTGTTTCATGAAATCCATGGTTGCTTTTCCGTCATGGGTTTCACCCAGCTTCCGTTTGATGCCGGTAAGAAACAAAATCCGTTCTGTTACTGTGGTTTTTCCGGCATCTATATGTGCGGCGATACCAATATTTCTTAATCTTGTTAACATAAACTTTTTTCTCTGGTAAAAATTGAGCTGCAAAGGTAACCAATCTATTTGTCTGAAAAATATTTATTGGTGCTGTATTAAAATAAAAGCCTTTTCTAAATAAATGGCTGATAGATAAAAATTTGAGTTTTTAGAAATCACAGGATAATTTTCAAATCAACCTATATTAAAATAGAATGATAAACTCTGAACATAGTGTTCAGATAAAAAAAATTATGTTTTCAGAGTTTTAGATGTTCACGATAATTTGATATGCAAATTAACAAGGTAACAAGGGATATATTAATTCATAGTATCATATTTTAAGACAATGATTGAAAAGCAAAAATTAAATCGCTGAAAACAGGTTATATAACATTTAAAAATTTGTGCAAGGGGTTTGTTTATCAAAACTAAATTTTGGAATTTTGTTTAGAAATAAAAATGTTAAATGTCTAATTAAATTAAAATGTTGGCTTATGGCTAAAGGAAAAATGAAAACACAGGACTACATTACAAGGGAAGAAAAATTTGGTGCACATAATTACCATCCTTTGCCGGTAGTTCTTGAAAAAGGTGAAGGGCCTTTTGTCTGGGATGTTGAAGGGAAACGTTACTTCGACTTTTTGGCAGCATATTCGGCTGTAAATCAAGGGCATTGTCACCCGAAAATTGTAGATGCCATGTGTGAGCAGGCCAAAACACTGACACTCACATCCCGTGCCTTTCACAATAATGTGCTTGGTGAATTTGAAGCGTATGTCACCAAATATTTTGGTTACGACAAGGTGTTGCCGATGAATACAGGTGCAGAAGCTGATGAAACAGCTTTGAAATTAGCCAGGAAATGGGCTTATGAGAAAAAGGGCGTACCTGAAAACAAAGCAAAAATCATTGTATGTGACAATAATTTTCACGGCCGCACCATTACCATTATTTCCATGAGCAGTGACCCCGCAGCAAAAAGGAATTACGGGCCTTATACACCGGGTTTTGTTTCCATTCCGTATAATGACCTGGGTGCCCTTGAAAAAGAGCTCGAGGATCCCAATGTTGCAGGATTTCTTGTCGAACCCATTCAGGGTGAAGCAGGGGTAAATGTGCCTGAGGAAGGTTATATAAAGAAAGCTTATGAGATGTGCAAAGCCAGAAATGTACTTTTCATTGCTGATGAGGTTCAGACAGGCATTGGCCGTACCGGAAAATTATTGGCCTGTCATCATGAAGATGTACATCCGGATGTGCTTATACTTGGAAAAGCCATATCAGGCGGTGTATATCCGGTATCTGCTGTTTTAGCTGATGATGAGATCATGCTCGTTATTAAACCGGGTGAACATGGTTCAACTTTTGGGGGAAATCCTGTTGGCGCTAAGGTAGCCATTGCTGCCCTGGATGTTGTGAAAGAAGAAAAACTGGCTGAACGTGCCGAATACCTTGGTAAAATCTTCCGAGATGAAATGAACAGCATTGATTCCGAAATGATTGGTCTTGTGCGTGGTAAAGGGCTTTTAAATGCCGTTGTGATTAAACCAAAAAATGGAAAAGAAGCCTGGGATGTAACCGTTGAAATGGCAAAAGAAGGCGTCCTTGCCAAACCCACCCATGGCAATATTATTCGCTTTGCTCCGCCACTCGTAATTACCGAAGATCAGCTTCGCGAAGGCATTGAACTGATCAAAAAAGTGTTCAAAAAGTTCGAATAAGTTACTTTTTAACAATAATCTTTTTAAAGTGGCTGTTTTTTCATTAAAAAACAGCCATTTTTTATCGGATTATGCGTAATTTCTTATACACATCATTATCTGTGGTAATTACAATAATAAACATTCCCTGTTTCGAAAAAGCCAATTTAATATTTTGATCTTTTACCCCATTAAACCCATGCGTGTGCAATTTTTGACCAAGCATATTATATATTG
The DNA here is from genome assembly GCA_051748025.1 of Bacteroidota bacterium. Lineage (GTDB taxonomy): Bacteria > Bacteroidota > Bacteroidia > Bacteroidales > ML635J-15 > JAQIBY01. The sequence goes on along the minus strand of JBNJGX010000199.1, from coordinate 1,275 downwards.
TAATATCTCCGGATGATGGGTCTAATTGCTTAATACGCATATTTATAAATGAAGCATCATTTTGGTTAATTGTGACATCAAACCCGTTTGAACTGTTTTCAGCCTCAATGGCATTACCCGTTCCCACAACAAATTCTGCCAGTACCGGTAAATGATCACTGGCACCATATAAAGCATCAATTATGTGGGCAGGTGCTGAAGAGTTGAACCCGTCATTAACAGCATCATCGAAATGGTTTCCATCCTGCCCCAGTGTTTCATAACTGCCCTCAACATATTGCACATTATTATCCCCGGTCATAATATCTTCAGATACAAAAATAAAATCAAAACGATCATCCAAACCGCCAGATGATGGACACCCATGGTCATCACTGTGGGTGGATTGTGTATGATAATGACTAAATGACGAGATATCATGCCAATTACCAATCTGGTTAACAGGATCAACAAATATCACATTCCCGTGATCCGTATTGGTTAGATACTGAAACCCCGCTTCTCCGGAATGATAAAAGTTCATATCTCCGGCAAAAATCCAATTTGTTTTATCAGAATAGCCTGACAAAAAATCCTTAAAATCAAGTATCATTTCTCCCCGTATTTGTGCATCTTCTTCCCCGTTACCTGCTTTTAAATGCACCACGGCAATGTGAAATTGCACAGGCTCATCAGTGTTAAGGCTTTTCATCCTGTAAATATTGATATCCCGTAAACCAGTCGATACTGACAATTGCGCATCCAAGTCCAGTTTCCGGGAATCATAATATAACATGTTTATGATACTGCTTTGGTCATTGTTTAGTATTGCAGCCTTGTCATAATAATTCCTGCCATTAAAATTTAGCGCATTCCCAATAAGATGCATCACTGTATGATAACTGTTGCCAATCTCATTGACTGTAAATATATCCGGTAATGTATGATCAATAATATCTGCAATGTGGTCGGCTTTTGTGTCCATGTCGTTGTTTGACTCTGTACAAAAACTTGTATACTGACCATAATACAACAGATTATACTGCATCATTTTGATGGTATCCTGGGCAAATGAACCAAAAAACAAAAAAACCGGTAATATGAGTAAAAATGATCTTTTCAACATAGGCTACAAAAAATCTGTGCAATCTCTGTGTAATCAGTGGATTATATCCTCCCCGCCGCGCAGGCGGGGCGATCGCGCTGGTTCGCCTCTACTTGCCAACAAAACCCGCAGACAAAAAATACTATTAACGTCCCGGAATTCGGCGGAATTCGAAAAGGGCTTTTCAGCGG
>JBNJGX010000198.1:0-5223 GCA_051748025.1 Bacteroidota bacterium | reverse complement strand
AACCTGGCCAGTGGCTGAAACGGTTTCAAATAAAGCGGCATAATAACATTAACCTGATGTGTCATATAATATGAGGTGACATCCTGTGAGTATAGTCCAAACCTGTTATCTGAAATTATCAAGTCGGGGGCTTCTTCCCTGACATATTTTTTGATCCATTTTCTTTCATAAATCAAATCCCTTATCATTCCCGGCACCTGAAGGATAAGCTTTAGCATCAGTAACCTGCTTCGGGCATAACGGATGTTATAAGATTTTATTGGCAGGATGCGCAAACCGGGAAATTCCTGTCTTATCATTTCATCAACAGGCGGACCGGCAGCCACTGTAACTGTATATCCGTCATTTTGCAGACAACGGATAACCGGTATCATGCGGCTTGCATGACCCAATCCCCAATTAAGTGGTGCAATGAGCGCTGTTTTTTGCTTTTTGTGCATCAGGAAACCTGCGTTTTGTATCCCCTGGCTTCTACCAGTTGTGCAATTTTCATTAATTTTTCTTTTTGCACAGCTTGCACACCGGAATCAGGGGTATCCCTTGCAATAGAATATATCATGACAAGATGTGGTTTTATCCTGTCCAATTCCTGCAACCACTCAGTCAACTCCTCATCAGTGGTATTATCAACATGCAATCCCTCTCTGTTATACCTGACAAACATGGTTTGAATGTATCGCTTGCCTTTAAAATTACGAATATTGCTGAGATATTGCTGAAAATCAAATTTTCTTTGTGGCTGATTCAACAGTTTTACTGTAGATTCCACGGCAGAATCCAATTTTAACAGGGGCATATCTACTTTTTGCAATGCATGGTTCACCCTTTGCTTATGCAATAAAGTGGCATTGGTCAACACTGCAATCTGCGCATGCGCAAAATATTTGTCACGAAGGGCCATCGTATGATCAATGATTTTATCGAAATCAGGATGTATGGTTGGCTCCCCGTTTCCTGCAAATGTCACAACATCCACCGGGATATTGTTTTTATGTAAACGTAAAAATTCATCATCCATGCTTTGCATTACTTCAGAAGTTGCCGGCAATCCGTTGTATGTTTTTGTTGTCCAGCCGCATTCACAGTAAACGCAATTGAAAGTACAAACTTTTGCATCGCGGGGTAACAAATTAATGCCAAGTGAGCTGCCCAGCCTTCTGGATTTAACGGGTCCGAATACAATATCATCAAATAAAAATGTTGCCATTACACCAAAACTTTTAATTCTGTATTTTCCGGTAATTGGTCTGCCTGAACACCGGCTCCGTGAATCAGGTTAATCCCGGGTGTTTTGCCGGGTTCCAGGCTGCCAATATCCTGTTCCATTCCAAGCATTTTTGCCGGGTTGCCGGTTATCCACTGCAGTAATTCACCAGTTGGGATATCAGGCCTGCTTTTGTGAACAAACAACAACTCATCAAAGATAGATAAACTTGATGCTGAGAGCAAACTATCGGTGCCCAGCATTACAGGTAAGCCTGAATGCCTGAATAAATCATATGGTGGATGCACCCCGGAGATATTATTATTTGACCGTGGACACAAAACAAAACCGGTTTTTTTATTTGTTTCATGTGTCAGATTCTCTATTTCTTCGATATCCTGTCTGCTGGTAAAAGTATTGTGTACAAAAAGTATTTTTTTGGTTTGCTCAAACAGATCAAAGATCTTTGATATCAAATTGTTTTGATTTACAGCAGGTTTATAATGATCGTCCAAATCGCGGTATAATTCATAAAGCTGTCCGGTATGTTGATAAAGCTGGTCTTCCCCTTTACTTTCTCTAAAATGTATGGATGAAATCTCCCGGGGACGGGCAAAAATTTCCTGCAATGCCTGAAAATTTGCTGTTGACATCGTATAAGGTGAATGCAAAGCCGGGTATATTTTTTCCCCGGGAAAACGTTTCAATAATTCACAAAACAACGCAGTTTGTTTTTGAATTTTTGATGCATTCAGCATCATATATTCAAAAAAACAGATATTTTTCAGGCCGGCATGTTTCAAATTATTCAGCACTGCCCCGGAATTGGTAACATCAACCAGTGCCACCGTTCCTGATGCATTAATTTTACGAATTTGAATTTTCAGATATGTTTCATCCGGAGATTTTAAACTTTCACGGCACAATCTGACATGTTTTACAAAATCTGACATCCCTGACCTGCCGTTATAGACTGCATTTTTCATTGATAAATCCAGATGGGTGTGCGCATTGATAAATCCGGGCGTCAGGATACCATTGTAAAATTCAGTATTGGCCGGTTCAGCTTTGTCAGGACAAAACCTGTCAACTTTAACAATTTTTCCCGTATCATCCAGGCTCACAAGCGGCATTTTTACCCATTCGGTTCCATTGAAAGCCAGGTTGGCAGCAATTTGTCTCATTGTTTTGTGTTTCGGGTTCTGTGTTTCGGGTTTCGGGTTTCGGGTTTCGGGTTCCGTGTTTCGGGTTCCGTGTTTCGGGTTTCGGGTTTCGGGTTTTGTGTTTCGGGTTCTGTGTTTTATTCTGAGTTTTGGTTTTTGGATTTTGTAATTTCCGGTTTATCACTGTTATGTTTATTATTTTTGTAACTGTACCGGATATTAATATTGCCTCCTGAGCTATCGGTTTTGGGTTTATCATTATTGTTGTCAAACCGGTATCCACAATGTTGACAATATGTGGATTGCGGTGAGATTTCCGAACCACATTTCACACAAACAGGGGGCTGGGATTCTTTTTCAATGCGTTTTATTTCTTTTTGCACAAATGTTTCAATTTCCCGTCTTACCATGCCATTTACCACAAGCAAGCATAATATATAAACAAGAAAAAGGGCAATTACACCAATTAACAAGCTGATCATAATGCTGCTGTTAGTGATAAACATTGAGATAAAAACCACAGCCAGAACCAGGATCAAGGCCGGAACCATATCGATCTTATACACCAGTTTTTTTTCATGGAACAAAATGGTAACCGAAAAACTTAAAAATCCAAATACCTTATCGAAGCTAAAGTTGAAAGAATTCCTGGTTTTATCATTCAGCGAAAACTTTCTGTCAAAAAAATCCCTCAACTGAAAAAACAAAGACTGGGAAAATTTGAAATCCGGATATTCAAAAGAAGTAAAACTTGTGGTATATTCAAATGGGAAAGACACGTTGTTACTTGAGTTTTTGGGTTAATACAGCTTGCTCCTCGTTAAGTACAGCAAGGACTTCATCATAAACCTCATTCAGAGATTCAATATCATTCACAGTATAATATCGTATTGTATTGTTAAAACTATCCTCATCCACATCATACTTATTGAAGACAGAATGATACAACGCTGCCTTTGAATACTCCTGAACATCAACCACTTTACTCACCAGCAAACCATCCACTTTATGTATGTCGACCAATACGGAAACAAGTTTATCTTTGGGGATGATGTTATCCGGTTTATCAAGTTTTTCCCTGCTGCGGTTACAGGCAAATAAAACCAGCATAACACCAAACATCAATATAAATTTACGGGCAAATTTTTTCATTGCTGTATCAATTTTTTTGTTGCTTCTGATGCAAAAACGAAATCATTAAATTCTTTGTTGCCCGAAGAGAATATCTGAGATTTATTACCTTCCCACCATTTTTCTCCTTTATAAAGGAACAGGATATAATCCCCGATCTCAACAACAGAATTCATATCATGGGTATTGATAATGGTTGTCATCTTATAATCTGTGGTTAATTGTTTCAACAGTCTGTCAATACGAATGGATGTGATTGGATCCAGGCCGGAATTGGGCTCATCACAAAAGAGGTATTCAGGGTTCATGACAATGGCCCTTGCAATGGCAACCCTTTTTTGCATACCACCACTGATCTCACCCGGAACAGCTTTATTTGTTCCTTTAACGCCTACCCTGTCGAGGCATTCATCCACACGTTGCTGTTTTTCCTTATCACTCATTTTTGTGAACATATCCAACGGAAATCGCACATTTTCTTCAACGGTTTTAGATGTAAACAACGCGCCTCCCTGGAAAACCACTCCCATTTCCCTGCGAAGGTTTCGCCAGTGTTTAATCGAGGCTGATGTAAATTCCCTGTCATTAAAAAATATTTTGCCCTTGTCCACTTCAATCAATCCAAGTACTGATTTGAGAAAAACGGTTTTACCAGACCCGCTCCTGCCAATCACAAGGTTAATCCGGCCGGCTTTGAATTCCGCTGAGACGCCTTTTAATACGGCTTCTCCTGAAAATTGCTTAAAAATATTTTGGACGCTTATCATGTTAACATCAATTGAGTGATGATGAGATTAAATATCAATACAAGTACTATACTGTAAACCACTGCCATTGTACTGCTTTTACCGACTTCCAGGGCACCACCTTTGGTATAATATCCATGATATGCTGACACGGAAACAATGATCACAGCATAAAACACCATTTTCACAAGGGTATAAAAAATATAATAAGGCACAAAAAAACGGTGTAATCCATCCAGATAGTCATGAACGGTAACCACATTTGTCAGTAAAGAAACAGCGAGTCCACCACCTATGCCGAGAATAATTGAAACCAGGGTCAGCAAAGGGAAAAAAACCATTGCTCCGAATATTTTCGGGAGGATCAGATAGGAAGCCGAATTAACACCCATAATTTCCAGGGCATCTATTTGTTCTGTAATTCTCATAGTACCGATCTCAGAAGCAATATTTGAGCCTACTTTGCCGGCAAGGATCAGACAAATGATGGTTGATGAAAATTCAAGCACCATTGTATCCCTGACAGTTAAGCCAATCAGATAATTTGGTATCAGCGGATGGACAAAATTTATCCCGACCTGCAGGGTGAGCACAGCTCCCATAAAAACAGAGACAATGGCAACTATTCCAAGCGAATCAAGGCCAATCAGAAGTAATTCACTGAATCCCTGTTTTCTGTACATTGAAAATTTTTCAGGACGCACAAAAAGTTTGCGCATCATAAAAAAATATCTGCCGAGATGAAAAAACAATTTCATAGCCACAAAGTTAACAAAAGCATCAAACAAAAACACAACAATACGAATTAGGTTAGTAATCTGCCCGGGCTACTGAATCACAAAGGAAATCCAAAATCCAAACCTGTACCGACGGATGACGGTAGTTCAAAATCCAAAACCAGCCTGCCGGCTGGCAGGTAAATCCCAAAAACCCAAATCCAAAACATCTCCGGCATAACAAAACTTGCCCCTGCCCGTCC
>JBNJGX010000197.1:0-5257 GCA_051748025.1 Bacteroidota bacterium | reverse complement strand
ATTTTGCTAAGGCAAAATCCCTCAGCCACCTACTTTATCTTTATCTTGATATTGTAGATGGCTGAGGGATTCGGCGGTAGCCATTCCTCGCTTAGCGATTAGCCTGGGCAATAGCCGTCGCTAATTCGCTTAGCGAGGAGCTTCCGGTATTTTCACCGCACCACCGTAAAACCTTTACTTATGCCATTGATTTTGAGGATATAACTGCCGGCTGAAAGGTGGTGAACATCGAGTGTATAGCGCGTGGTGCCCGGGGGGATGCTGTCTGCTATGATTTGACGGCCAGTTTGGTTGTAAATGCCGGCGGGCAGCGGCTCATTCATTGCGGGCAAGCGTAAATGCAAGGCATTGATGACCGGGTTGGGATACAACTCAATATCTGTTTTATTGAGTTCCTGTGAAACATGGGTGATATCCTCAACCACAATCTGCTTTTCTGCGGTTTTGGTGCAGCCATCCTGGGTGACTTCTACACTTGCAGTGTAAGTGCCGGCACTATCGTAAGTGTTGTTCACGGTATCGCCTGCTGAAAATGCTGTACCACCATCAAAGTTCCACTGCCAGCTTTCGGCATAAGCATTGTTGTTTACAAATTCCACTGTTACCTCGGGCTCAGCCGCATGGATGTAAAACGTATCCTGGTGCACGGCTGTTTGCACACGTGGCCGCAGCCAGTGGCAATCGCTCACCGGCGGCTCGTAATAGCGGGCTACGCCATTGGCCGGTAAATAACCGCCTACGGTATCAAAATAACCTCCAACATACAATTCATCTTTGTACTCATACAAGGCACAAACAGCATTTTGAATACCTCCATCAGGCTCAGACCAATTTTCACCATCCCAACGGGCAATGTATTCTGTGGGAACACCACCAGCGCTTGTAAAATTTCCACCAATAAACAAATCACCCCGGTACATGCACATGGCTTGTTTATATACCTCACCTGCTCCAAGTATGCCAAGCAGATGAAATTTCTCACCGTCATAACGGTAAACCCTGGTACCTGCCACATAAAAATCATGGTTGATGGTATCCAGCAATAAATTTGATACCGGAAGGGGAAAAATATTTCCCTCACCGTCATACACATGGTCCCAGTATTCACCGTTGTATTTGGTGAATTTATTAACCAGTTCCCCGGAATCCAGGTAAAATGCACCATAAATACCAGAATACAGAATATCATCGTAAACACCCATGGCCCAACAATATGAAGTGTATGGTTCACAGGAGTGAAAAGATTCACCGTCGTATTTCATCAAGTTAAAATACTCAGGTCCGTCATCAAACCAGAACTTGCCACCAATATACAAACTGTCTTTGTATTCCATGAAGTGGGTAATGTCACTTAGGTGATTAAAATTGCTTTCATGTACACGTTTCCATACGGTATCTTTCCACACAGCGAGGTATTCCACATCGTTGTCATCATGGATGTCGTCAAAATTACCGCCCATGTATAGTTCACCATTGTAAATGTAGAGGGATTTGCCGGTATCGGGGTCAATAATACCCGGGAAAGAATGTAAATTAACACTGTCCCATCCTATTACCGTATTACTTGATGTAAGAGGCATATCTTCTCCAAATACACCGGTTATTATTAATGTATCTTTATAATTAATGAAATCCATAGCTTCACACCAAATATTCATGCCTGGGATGGTATCCCACGACTGTGCCTTAATGGATTTTACAGGCAGGAGTATAAAAATGCTTAGAATAATTACTAACCAAATATGTCTTATGGTATCTTTCATAACAAGTTATTGTTTTACAAATTTAATGTTTTTCTGTGTACCATCCGAAAAAATGACATTGAGATGATAAGCACCCGGTACCAGGGTTTTGGTATCAAGGCGGTATGTGCTGTTATCTGATACCAGGTCATCAGTGTATATCACACGTCCTGTCATGTCAAGCACGCGTAATTGTATATCCTGTTTATCATCGCAATGGTATGGCAAAAACAATTCATCGTTACATGGAATGGGGAAGGCATTGCCAACCTGACAAACACTTTCTACAGGTTTTTGTTGTATGGGCGGTGTGGATTTCATTGATGATTCGGTATAATCGCATGGTTCAAATTCCCTGTCGTAAAGCAACGATAACAGATTACGTGTATAAGCATTCACTACGCCTTTTGAGCAATCGGCAGCCATGGATTCTATGAACCCAATATCTGAGCGGGGGATGTCATACAATGTTTTTCCCTCTTCACGTAATGTAAGCAGAATATCCATGTACCGCTGCCAGAGGCTGTCAATTTCGGTTTCCACCGGATAATCATTTAACATATTACGGCATTGCTGCAATGAATCAGCCTGGTAGTAATACGACAGTAACAAGTTTTGATTGTGCTTGTTGTTTATTGTTTTCAGAAAGGTAATATAATCTGTGGTATCGCCTTCTTCGAGGATATGCTGTCGTATTTCAGTTTCTACCTGACGATACAATGTGTTTGTGCTGTTCAAATCACGGCGCACGGCTTCCGGTGTCAGGTAATCCGGGTTGTATGCCTGCAAAGGCAGCAATTGATTGGCAATACCACGGGGGATGTTTTGGAGGCGTTGTTTAAACTTCGGTTCAATATCTTTTGATACCGGCAGGTTTTTTACCATGACCTGTTTAAACTGCCCGTGAGCAAGGGGATAATCCTCAATAAAATTATTCAGTACCGTATCAGACAAGGGCGAACTTAATTCGAGGATTTGTTTGAGTTGTCCTTTTTTGTGGTTTGTTTCAATTTCATTCAGCAAATAAATGGTGTTCCCGTTATCTACTATGTCATTGATGCTATCCAGTTGGTTCTCTATCAATTGTTTTGTGCTCACTATATAAGGAAGGGGATCATAAGGAACCGGATCATAAGGAATCGGGGTAAATGTTATGAGTGGTTTGCAGGATTCCCCTTCTACATAATCGGCATTTATCAATTCATACAGGTTCACGGTAGGCATACCAAAATTGTTCTCTGTTGATTTGGGTACAATTTTCCAGCTATTAGGCGTGGATGTCTTATTATGGTGAACATAGGTATAGGATTCATCACCTGAGCCAATTTCATGTAAAACATAACCTTGATCCTCGGTATTCTGATTAAATTGATTTCCGGCTGGGCGACGATGAATATTAAACATCCATGGAGTGCTTAGCAAGGTGCCCTGGGTGCCGAGTGTGCCAAAATTCCGGAAATTCACGCCGCCATATAAATTAGGATCAGGATTATCACAACTGTTACATCTGATTTCCAGGGCCGGGTTGTCGCCCGAGGTTAAGATGCTTTGTTGACAACGGATAAATTCATTTCCGGATACATGGGGGTATTCATTTTTGATACCGATGTAGCCGCCGGCAGTACCTGAATAGTGTGCACGTATGCCGGTTCTGATGTTTTCAAAATCATTGTTCATTACCCTGTAATCGCCTGTGTTCATTAGGGCAATGCCGTGAGCGTTGTCGGATTGATTTGTTCCATAAGTTGCACCAAACGTATTATCCACAATTCTGTGTTGAGAGCCACCGCGGATGTAAATGCCAGCGCCCTGGCAGTTAAAATCCGGGCCGGGGTGGAGGTTGAAGGATGAGTTATAGATTTTAGTTTGCTGGCTACTGGTCAATGGTTTAGAGAATATACCGTAAATACAATTGTAGTATTCAGAGTTTTCATCTTTCAAGTTTCCGTAAAAATCCTCAACCCCTATATCAAGGTTCTGATATGTGTTATATTCTGTTTTATAAACTGACTTTGATGATGTTCTTATGCCGCGTGCCCCACGTTGCTGTTCGTTGGCTTTAAAAGCCCAGGGATTACGAATGCCTGTATTGTTTTCCGGGTCATAAGGATCCTGATAAGAAATGTCATATCCGGGATCAAGTAGCTCAGTGGATGTAAACGAAGTATTGCGAATATATTTTATATCAGATGGTGATAATGTATACATATCACGAATAGCAGTACCACAATTAATAAATTCGGTATCATCTATATCCAACTCTGCATAAGGAGTAATGGTATAATAAATTGATCCTCCATCACAGATACAATCATATCTTTTAATTCCTATAAAAATACCGTTGTGAGCATGTTCAATAATAGTATTATTATCACTTGTTATTTTTGCATTAAAACCAGCTTCAATACCCGGCCACATATAGTTACAGTTTTCTCCAAGGTTTGTAAGGAGCGGTCCTAATAGTTTTAACTCAGCACCTAGTTTAAGAACAATACCTCCTTCGGGGCCAAAATGGAGTGTGCCGCCTTTTATTAAAAGTGTTTTGTGTGCGGTAACAACAATCTTATGGTTAATGTAATATTCTACATTAGACCATTCAGTATCTACTGTTATTTCATCAGGTACATCATCATCATAATCAAAATTTGAGTTGCATGCACATGGGTCGGGATAAATAAAATAACTCTCTGATGACTGACTTTCACAATTCTGATTTGACACTGTCAATGTAACACAATAATACCCATAGTATTCATAATCATGCCCAACAACAGACCCATCTATTATTTCTATGTTACCATCACCAAAATCCCAATGGTATGTGCAAAGAGGATCATATTCAGGGATAAAGAATTCACTTGTTGCTGGCAATTGGTTGATAGCAAAACAATCTATGTTTGGTTTAAATGCTGAGCTTGGCGTAACATCCAAAATATCAACTGATTCCGAAGCTGTACATCCGTTTTCGTCGGTAACAGTAACTGAATGTACACCGGCCTCAAGGTTTGTGGCTGTAGCGGAGGTTTGTCCGTTGTCCCAGAGGTAAGTGTAGTTACCGGGGCCGGTTGTGACAACCGCTGTAGCAGAGCCATTATTATCGCCGCCACAGGCACCAGTCACATCTATTATTTCTATCTCCGGAGGAGGTACTGAAATAATTTCTATTGATGAGCTTGTTTCACAACCCATAGCATCAGTTACAGTAATAAAATAATTGCCAGCTGGAAGTCCATCAAGAGATTCATTTTCACTAACTATGTTATCATCTTCATCTTCTATATGATATTGGTAAGGATGCCATCCATTTATTCCAATAATATGAAATGCACCTCCAGATTGCCCTTCACAAGCGTGATTAATAATATTAATATTCATGCTTACAGGTGTGTAAACATTAACCGTGTGCGTGGTCTCGCAACCTATCGCATTGCTCACAGTAACAGTGTATTCCCCGGGACACACATCTGTTAATGATTCTGAAGTTTCTCCATTACTCCAGTTAAATGACAAAGGTG
>JBNJGX010000196.1:0-5296 GCA_051748025.1 Bacteroidota bacterium | reverse complement strand
GCCATCTCAATCCCCACACGCCACATTCATCAGGTGGTTGAATCGGTACATGAACAAGATGTTCTGGCAAGCATTGAACTGCTTTCTGCCTGTATATTGAACATAGACAAAGGCAACTGGGAATACTGATAAGATGGGCGTAATAGCAAGACAAAGCATAAAAGGCTCAATATACTCCTATCTGGGAGCTGTCATTGGATTTGTGAATGTTGGCTTTCTGATGCCATTGCTGCTAATACCAAGTCAGATTGGCCTGATCAACGTATTGGTGGCTATGGCCGTTATGCTTTCTCAGATAGGCAGCCTTGGCTTTGTTAATGTAACACTGCGGATGTTTCCGTATTTCAAAAACGAAAACAGAGATCACAACGGCTTCTTAAAAATTCTGCTTATCTGGGCGTTCATAGGAATGATGTTTTGCATCATCATCTTTTTATTACTCAAAGATTGGCTGGTTGCAAACAATATTGAAAAATCACCATTGCTGGCTGAAAATATTTACTATCTCATTCCATTTATCCTTGCATCCTTGTTTTACCTTCTGTTTGACGGTTTTTACCGGGCTTTATACAAAGCCAGCACCTCGGCCTTTTACAAGGATTTTGCCTTCCGCATACTTGTGCTGGGAAACCTTGCATTGTTCTATTTTAATCTGATTGATTTTGATGCTTTCCTGAACCTGTATGTGCTTGCTTATGCCTCCCCTGCCATATTGATGTTCATTCATCTGTTTATAACTGGTGAGTTCAGACTTGGTGGAAAACCGAAGCCTGAACCCGATCTGTACAAAAAAATGATTAGTGTGGCATTTTTTGGCCTGATCTCCGGTTTTAGCACCATTGCCATGCTCAATATCGACAAGTATATGGTAAACCACTTTCTTGACCTGGATGCCACAGGGATTTACTCCATATCCTTTTTCTTCGGATCCCTGATTCTGATTCCAGGTAAGGCAATGCGCAGAATTTCAACAGCTGTCATAACAGAAGCCTTTAAACAAGCTGACAAAGCCAAGATCAGGCAGGTATATTACAAAACCACAATATCGATGTTGCTGATCGGAATGATTCTGTTTGTTTTTTTATGGGCCAATATTGATAATATTTTAACCATTTTACCGGATGCATATGAATCAGGAAGATGGGTTATGTTTTTCATTGCCATCGCATTTATCCTGAACCTGGCTTCAGGCCTTAGCAATCAAATCATGCTGTATTCTGATTATTACCGCCTACATTCAATCATGATGATTTCTTCCATTGTTTTAATTGTAATTCTCAATATTATTTTCATCCCATTATTTGGCATTACAGGAGCAGCCCTGGCCACTACGCTTACTTATCTGCTAGCTGGTATTTTTCGCTGGTTGTTCATCTGGTCACGATTTGGATTACAACCATTTGGAATGAAGCATCTGATTGTTATTGCCGGATCTGTATTGATATTCATGCTATCGAAACTGATTCCGGAACTATCGCTTATCCCTGACATTATTGTGCGCACCGCTTTTATAGGCCTTAGCTACCTTTTCTTTATAAAAATTTCAAACATAGACCCTGAATCTAAAAAGCTGGCAGAGAGGCTATTATCATTCTGGAAAAAATGAAATATATAAAACTTACAGGCTATAATTAGGAATATTCAACAAATTTTTCCTTAGCGTTTGATTTAAAGTGTTTTATTATCTTATTACAGTCACAGTACCAACAATATTGTCAAGCTTATCATGTAGATTGATAACATAAAAAATGTATGGTCCCGTTGGTACCGGACGGTTTTTATATGTGCCATTCCATGGCTCAATGTCTGCTCCGCCTTCATATAGTAATTGTCCCCAGCGGTTATATACTTTTATAATGGCTTGTGGATAATATTCCAGGTTATTAATTATCCAGGTGTCGTTAACACCATCATCATTTGGGGTAAATGCATCCGGAATTTCGATACAATTTTCATACCCATCATTAATAATGATTTCAGATACTTCAACATTACAAGCGTGATAATCAGAAATAGTGAAATCATATGTTCCTGCTGATAAATTCATGATAAATGAAGTATCAGAAGTTCCATATTCCCATTGATATGTATAGGGTGAGGTGCCCCCAGTTACATCAAACTTAATGTATCCATTGTTTCCTCCAATACAATAAGGATCAGCGGTTTCGTAATCCACAACAAAATCTGTTGGGAAAACATTAATTTCTTGGGTTGCTGTGTCTCCGCATGTCCCGCTTATTCCATAACTTACATGATGTGTTCCTGCTCCTGCTGTGCCCACATCAAATATTCCGTCATCATCAACAAAATTTCCTGTCCAGATGCCTCCTGTATTTGCAACCTCAAGTTGAACAGTAATATTATCATAACAAAACGGGCCGACAGAATCTATGGTAGCATCTGACGCTTCATAAATTTCTATGTCAATGTCATCTGTGCCTGTACATACTGACTCAGTCACATCGTATATAATGGTGCTTATTCCAGCACCGGCAACTGAAGGATCAAAGGTGCCTAAGGAGCTATCTGTTATGCCCCCTCCACTCCATGTGCCTCCGGATGGGCTTGCTGTCAGATTAACCGTTACATCATCATAGCAAAAATCGCCCGGGTCGGTAATTGTTACATCAGGGGTCTCAAAAACCTCTATATCAATGTCATCGGTGTCGGTACATCCGGACACAGTTACTTCGTATGTAATGGTACTTGTTCCAACACCGGCAACTGATGGATCAAAAGTACCGTTGTCAGTGTCGGTAATGCCGTTACCACTCCACATTCCACCAGATGATTCTGCCGTCAGGTCTTCCAGCGAATCATTGGAACAAAAATCACCCGGATCATTGATGGTTGCATCGGGGATAGATAAATACAATGCATAAGGAATGCCGGAAAAATCATTCCATCCTGTTGCAATTGCCTGATATAAAGGTGTTCCTGAATTTGTTGTACTTCCGGGGATAATCTCCCACTGACCGGAAGGTGTTGCCCAGTTGACAATCCCGTCATGGCTGCCATCGGCGCTATCATCATAATAAATGCTCAGGTCAATAGCAGATGTTCCTGCTGTACGCTCAATTTGGTGATAAAACAATGGATTTACCTGGCAAATACCATTTCCCAGTGAATCAAGGTCAAACCCTTCTGATGTGGCAGATGTATTAGCCATACGCACTGTATATGTGTTTACTGTAGCATCTTCAGGGGTTATTACCGCTGGCCGGTAGCGGGTTGTACCAATTGATGAACCGACAGGAAAAACATATGTGGCAGATGAATTGGTATTGCGTGAAAGAAATCCACCGTTTAAACTGGAAACAAAACCTGAGTCGTAAGTAATGGCATTGACATCTGAATTCTCGACATAGAAACCATAAGTTTCGGTTTGCAGTTCTACTTCATTCAAACTGAGAATGCCTGTGCAATACTGGTCAATGGACTGGGTTTTCAGTCCGGAACCATCGAGGGTAAGATTATGGAACGTTGTCGTTGCAGACCCTCCCAGTATCTGGTCATCACCCTCAAGAAAAACGGTACCATTAGCGCAATTAAATGTATCATTATTTAGCCAGTCCCCTAAAACCCTGTAGTATCCATCGCCCCCAGCCACATCATTGTTAATAAAATCACCCTGAATAAACAATTGACTGTTTCCGGAAACTGCATCTACATCAATTTTTCCGGCATCATTTTCAACTGTACCTTTTACAGAAACAGAAATGCCTTCAGTTATTATCATATCATCGCCATTTTTGTGCAATAATTGGGCATTTGTACCCATAGCCACAAAAAACATAAGCGTGATCGTTATAAAGTATTTCATTCCTGACATCAGATTAAAACTTTTATTCCATGTTTGTCCTCTTTATTGTTCCATATTTTGTTGTTTAACCATTATCTTATTTCCCGTAAAATTTTTGTATGTTTTATATATCTTCCTCATACCGATTAAATGTTCAGTCATTTATTAATATTTCAATCCCTTAAACACCTCACGCTGACGCCACTAGACTTTGGGTAATCAAACCTGCCTATCCCGGTTTCATCGCTTCTGATTGTCCTGTGATATCTGTTTGAACTACTTGTTTCGGTAGATGTAACAAAGTGGCCGCGGCTCCCTAAATGGTAAAATGACCCGTTAGTGTATCCCCGGCTACCTGCAGGCAATGTTTTAAAACCGGAAGAACCAAAAGCTCCATCAGTTGTCAGAACACCGGTATCCCACAGGGAAGCATTTCCTGCCAGTTGACTTCCTTCATTTGTTCCCCTGTAACCGGTTTCATCTGCGTCTGTCTGTGTCATACCAAGGGTCATTTCCAATGTTTTACATTCATCATCTGTTGGAATATGCCATCCTGGAGGGCAAAGCCCCTGAGCGCCTTCACTTGTGCTTCCGTTCATAGCAGCAGACCATTGATAAAGCATTCCGTAAGTATCTATATAAGTACCACAATTGTTGTAAGGACATCCACACCATCCCTCATCAGAGTAATTAACCCATGTTGCAGAAGAACAACCATTATCATAACGCAAATTTTCTGCAAACCAGCACTGATCACCGATTTCAACCAACTCATAAGTATATCCGTCATAAACTACTTCATAATCATACGTATTTCCTTCATATCCCTCACAGGGAGATGAATCACACACCTCAACAGAAATAGACTCACAAGCCGGATTACTTGAACCACAACCATTGTTAGCTGTGACACAAATATTACCCGAAACGGTATCAAAATCTACTGTTATCTCTGTTGTCCCCTGTCCGTCCGTGATGGTTGCACCAGAAGGAACAGTCCATGTATAGGATGTTGCGCCGTTCACTGAAAAAATGCTGTAAGTTACTCCTGTAGCATTTTCGCAGACAGTTGTGTTTCCATTAATTGTGCCGGGTTGGGCTGGTACCTCATACATCAATTGATGCCATTCACTACCCGTATACACATCAATACTTTTGTCTGTTGTATTATAGAGCATTAGTCCTGTAGCAGGAGAAATGATGTTATCTCTGTTTGCTGCACTCATCCGTGGTATTAATAAACCTTTGTCTGTACCGTTTAATTCCAATCTCGCTGATGCATCAACTGAAGACGTATTGATTCCTGTGCCATCTGATATAAAGTTGCTGCTACCGGTTGTGGTTGAAATGGTTTCATGACAAAAGCTTTGCCAGCCTGTCCCGTCGTAAAAACTGAATTTGTTATCATCAATATTATAAATCAGTAAGCTTTCGGCAGGAGAATTTATGGCTCCTGGTACAGTTCTTGGTATCAGCAAGCCTTTTTTATCAGTC
>JBNJGX010000195.1:0-5348 GCA_051748025.1 Bacteroidota bacterium | reverse complement strand
TGTTTCCTGTATGGCCTATTTTGATGATCTGTTGTGTGAAAAGCATGAAAAAACGCGGATATTTTGATTCCAGCTCAGCCGCATGTTCCTTAATGTCAGTATAGTCTGTAAACAGTTCTTTATCAAACCTTTGGACATCCAATGCCACTTCTACATCAGACACATCCACTTGCAGGCTGTCCTTTTCCTTAAAAAATAAAACATAGGTCATTAACCCCATTACAATGGCAACAAGAATCAATATGATAAAATTTTGTTTCTTAATTTTCATTTTCACTCGATTTTTTCTATATATTTGCAATTAACAAAAATAGTGTATCAAACATTAAAAACTAAACGATATGAAAAAGATTCTCATTGCATCCTTGTTTACAATATTCAGTTTTACCGGATTTGCCCAGGTATCCGGCGGCTTATTTGCCGGCCCTAACCTTTCGTGGTTTGGTGTGGATAGTAAATTTCACAGCAACGATGGTGTCAGATTGGGTTATACTTTTGGTGCCATGGCTGATTTTCCTGTTTTTGACAATTTTTTGTTTACAACCGCTGTAAAATACAATGACGTTGGTGGTTCTTTAAAATATGAATACGGTGCTGCTGCAAACTTGTATGATTTGGATTCGATTGCACAGATTGGTGAAGGAGAAAAAATTTCATACAACCTCAATTACCTTGAAATTCCAATCGGTTTTAAAGGTAAAACCAATGAAATCGGGTTTATGTCTTATTACATGAAAGCCGGCATAGCACCCATGATACGGCTGAAAAGCATAGCGGATATTGCTACAAATTCCCATGACCTTTTTACCGATAACATAAGTCTGTTTAATTTCAACTGGTTTATGGGTGCTGGTTTTGAATGGGCGCTTTCCGGAAACACACGGTTTATCACAGAATTCGTGTATAACGGGGGTATACTTGACTTTGTAAAAAAATCGGATAATGATTTAACTGTTCAGGTTTATGAAACAGCCAATGGAAATGTTAGAAGAGATCACCGTGGCAAAGTAAATGCTGTTGCACTGAAACTTGGTATCCTTTTTTAAAACACTGATGTTATTGCAAAAATCCCGATTCCCAGGAATTGGGATTTTTTATATAATGATGGTATTGCACAGATTTCGATGACCAACCATCCAAACAAAGAACACATGAAAATTGCCCTTGCACAGTTAAATTATACCATCGGAGATTTTGAACTGAACACCTCCAAAATAATCAATGCTATAGATAAGGCAAAAGCACAGGACTGTGACCTTATTGTTTTTTCAGAACTTGCTGTTTGCGGATATATTCCGCATGATCTTCTTGAGCAGAAAGATTTCATTGATAAGGTGTATGATAAGCTTGAAAAAATCAAACATCACAGTTATGACATCGGGGTTCTGATTGGCACCCCATTGCTAAATCAGAATGAAACAGGCAAAAAACTGTACAACGCTGCGGTTTTTATGGAAAATGGTGAAATCAAACAAGCTTTTCGCAAAACCCTGCTTCCGACATATGATATCTTTGATGATTACCGTTATTTTGAACCCAATAATAAATTTGAACTGCTTGAATTTAAAGGCAAAAAAATTGCCGTTACCATTTGTGAAGATTTATGGGACAAGCAGGAAGCTCCATACAGGTTTGCCAAAGAAAAACAATATAAAGTTTCACCATTGGCAGAATTAAGTAAACTTCACCCGGATTTTGTCATCAACATAGCCGGATCTCCTTTTTCATATAACCAGGAAAAACTTAGAAATGACATTCTGATAAACAATGCAAAAGAATATGCCTTACCGGTAATTTATGTAAATCAGACGGGGGCTAACACCGAGTTGATTTATGATGGTGGTTCCAGGGTATTGAACGCAAAAGGTCAGTTATTAAAACAAATGCCGCATTTCAAAGAAGCCCTTGATACATTTGAAACAGCATCCTTTGATTCCGGGGAAATATCTGGTTTTATCCCCGGTTCAAAATTAGAAAACATATATAATGCCCTTGTGCTTGGAGTCCGTGATTATTTTAGAAAAACCGGATTTAAAACTGCAGTGACAGGGCTTTCCGGGGGAATAGATTCAGCCCTTACTGCTGCCATATTGGCTGATGCCCTGGGAAGTGAAAACACACATGGTATCCTGATGCCATCACAATACAGCAGTGACCATTCTGTGGCTGATGCCATATCACTGGCTGACAACCTCGGGATACACCGTCAAATAATTCCCATTAATTCCGGTTTTGAAACCATAAAACAATCCTTGTCAGCAGTATTTAAAGGTAAAACTGAAGATGTAACCGAAGAAAATATCCAGGCCAGGCTACGCGGGTTGATATTGATGGCCGTTTCAAACAAATTTGGCCACATGCTTGTCAATACATCCAACAAAAGTGAAGCCGCTGTTGGATACACCACATTGTACGGAGATATGAACGGGGGCTTGTCAGTGTTGGGAGATGTGTACAAAACAGATGTATTTGCATTGGCAAGGTTCGTAAACCGTGATAAAGAGATTATCCCGCAAAACAGCATTGAAAAACCACCTTCGGCAGAGCTGAGACCCGGACAAAAAGATGAAGACAGCCTGCCACCTTATGAAATACTTGACGGTATTTTGTTTGAATATATTGAACAGAAGTTATCCGCATCAGAGATCATTGAAGCAGGTTTTGAAAAAAATACCGTAAATAATGTGCTCTCATTGGTTAATAAAAGTGAACACAAACGATTTCAGGCACCACCAGTACTTCGTATTTCCTCTAAAGCCTTTGGTTTTGGACGCAGAATACCGATAGTGTCATGTCAAGCGTAAGATGATGTTTAAGATAGCTACGTAAGTCTTTTTTTTATGAAGAAAAAACGAAAAAGAACAAAACCCGTCTATCCTGCCTGCCGGTTCACCAGCCGTGGCTGGCAGGCAGGCGCCGGGCAAGCTTTGGGGCGTTGTATTAGGTTTGACATGACACTAATTGCAAGGTATGTTTAAAAAAAATCAAATAAGTATTGTACTAATCCAAAATTTATTATTTTTGTCTTTTGAAATGAATAATTCTTTTTTATAAACTAAATTTTATGACATGAAAAAAGTAGCTGTATTATTAAGTCTCGTTGCTTTCATTTTTGCTTTTACATCTTGTAACAGTGGTCCGGAAGGCGACGCAAAAGAATTGATGGACAAACAGGAAGACCTCATTCAAATGCAACAAAAAGCTGCTGAAGATGGGGAATTGTCTGACAAAGAAATTGACAACATCGTCAATGAGTTTAAAGATTTTATGGATTTTTCATCCGAACTTGAAGAGAAATACAAGGATGATTCAGCTGGAAATGCCAAACTCAACGAAGAACTGGAAGCTCGCCAGGAAGAAATCCAGGACAAATATAAAGACATTGATATGTCTGATGTTGAAGGGTATGACAAGCTGAATGAAAAAATGTTTGAAGTAATGTTCTCTGAGTCTGATCAACAACAACAACAGCCACAACAACAGCAACAACAACAGCCACAGCAAGAAGAACAACCAGTAGAGTAAGCATTATTTCACATTTTTAAAAAAAGCCATTCACATCTTGTGTATGGCTTTTTTTGTAAACATTCAGGGGCATACAAATGTTACTGCCTTTTACCGCAGACGCTAAAACGCTGAGAAATTGATGAATTGTCATTTAAACAGTTAATAACGGTTAACATAGGTTAAAAACGGTTGCGGTATTTCTCCTAAACACCGACTTTTCATAAATAACCGATTTTAACCATTATTAACATTTATTAACCGTTATTAACTGATTCGGTACTATCATAGATCAATACATAATTTTATAACTTTGCGTCTTTGCGGTGAGAAGTTTTTTTGTTGACACTGATTATTTACCTTTATTTAATGTTAAAGTCGGAAGTAAAAATTTTTCTCTATTTTTAACCTGTCATGTTAATTCTGAGATTACTAAAAGAAAGTGTCAACTTTGCATTACAATCCCTTAGGGTAAACAAGCTGAGAACAATATTATCCTTGTCAGGCATTACCATCGGGATTTTTGCTATGATATCGGTATTCACTGTAGTGGATTCGCTGGAGCGGGAAATCAGGGATTCTGTTTCGGAACTTGGGGATGATGTGATATATGTTCAAAAATGGCCATGGGAGTTTTCTGAAAGCTACCCCTGGTGGAAATACCTGAAAAGGCCGGTACCAACTATGGATGAATATTTGGCAATTAAAGACAGGGCCAGGCATATCAAGTCTTGTAGCTTTATGGCAAGCACAAACCAAACAATAAGCAAGGGAGATATTTCAACCGGCAATACCGGGGTATTGATTGCAACCCACGATTATAAGGAGAACCGGGCGTTTGATATTGAGCGGGGCAGGTATTTTACCGAGGCAGAGGCTTTTCAGGGTCAAAACCTGGCAGTTATTGGTTCTACAGTAGCCTCAGATATTTTTCCGTATTCAAGTCCTGTTGGTCAGGAAATCAAAATTTCCGGAAACCGTGTCACTGTTATAGGGGTTTTTGCAAAAGAAGGTGAAAGTATGGTTTCCGACAGCCACGATAACCTGGTATTATTAATGGCAAATTACGGGAAACGCCTTTATGATATCAACAGCGAAAGCCTGAATCCTATGATCATGGTTACTGCCGGCCAGGATGCAGATATCGAACAAATAAATGATGAACTGGAAATTATCCTTCGTTCAGAGCGCAGGCTTAAGCCCATGGAAGAGCCTGATTTTGCACTGAACAGGGCTAGTATGATTTCTCAGGGTATAGATAAAATATTTGCCACAATTGACATTGCAGCCATTATCATAGGGGGATTTGCCATTTTGGTGGGGGGCTTTGGTATTGCCAATATCATGTTTGTATCTGTAAAAGAACGAACCCGCATAATTGGAATTCAAAAGGCAATAGGGGCAAAATCCGGGTTTATTCTCACACAATTTTTATTCGAAGCCATTGTGTTATGTTTGATGGGCGGGGCAATTGGCTTGATTTTGATCTGGGTTGGCACACTTATCGGCAGCCAGGTTACAGACTTTGATCTTGTTCTCGGCGTTAACAACATTATAACCGGCTTTCTAATAAGTGGCGGTATTGGTATTATTTCAGGTTTTTTGCCCGCCAGGCAGGCTGCGAATCTTGACCCTGTTATTGCTATGGGAAAAGTGTGATCAAAAGGAAGACCGGAGTCGGGTGTCGGAAGACCGAAGCCGGAAGTAAAGCATACACTGTTAAAGTGAAAATTAATTAGAGTCTGTCCATTTAGTCAGTGTCTTGTTCATAATGTTCGAGTTCAAGGCTTGCGAAGTATTTATAATCAAGGAGTTTACTTTCGTAAATGACTGTTATAAATACG
>JBNJGX010000194.1:0-5374 GCA_051748025.1 Bacteroidota bacterium | reverse complement strand
GGGGATTTAAAATCAACAAAGCAGGTAGTAGCAATGTAAAGATAATGCTTGTTATGTTGATTTTATCTACAAGGATAAAAATAAATAAAATAATCAAAGCTCCCGCCATAAGGTAAAAGTCGGAGAATAAATACACCACTACGGTTGCAGCAGATCCGGCAAGGAAAAATGCAAGGGCTTCAATTTTATAAAGTTTAAGAACGGGTTGACTTTTTCTTTTAAAGCTGACAAACTGAGAAAAAAGCCAGCCATTATAAAAACTGGGAATAACAATACATAAAGCCGTGAAAAACACACCAACAAAGAGTGACTCAGTGGTTTTTACCGACAGCAGCAATGGTCGTATAAAATGCAGCCCGTAATAAAAAATTAAAATAATAACACCATAGACATAAACACTGACTGCAAAATGTTTTTCTGTAATTTTCCGGATCTTCCCGCAATATACACCAAGACCATTGCCGGCAAGCCAGAAAAACAAGAAAATGCTTATCACATATTCTGACTGTTCAAAAAGCAGCAGGCTTTGCCGCATAAAGATAACCTGAGCCAGTAATGCTACAAAACTTACAAGAAAAAAAAGGATATTCAGACGGCGGTTTGTGACAATGCTTTTTGTTACCATATACCATTTATAGATTTATCACAAAAATCACAAGCCCCATCCTCAGTTACATGAAATGATCCAATCCTGTATCCATTTCGGTCAATGATCTTTTTTCCACAATGCGGGCAAAATGTATCTTCTGCATCACTGTTTCTCACATTGCCAAGATAAACATGTTTCAATCCGGCATCCTGAGCTGTTTCACGAGCAGACTCCAAAGTTGAAACAGGTGTTGATGGTTTTGATTTCATCTGAAAGTGCGGAAAAAACCGTAAAAAATGTACCGGTGTATCATCGCCCGTGTTTTCAATAACCCAATCTGAAAATTTTGTAAAATCTGCCTCACTGTCATTTTCGCCGGGAATCACCAAATAACTGATTTCCAGCCATACACCTTCTTCATTCATTACTTTTATGGCATCCAGCACGGGGTCTAGTTGCCCGGTATTGAATTCTCTGTAAAAATCATTTTCTGTACCTTTAATATCAACGGTTGCTGCATCCATGTACTTTGCCAGCTTTTTCATTGGCTCTTTGTTAATGTATCCGGCTGTTACCATGGTGTTTTTAATGCCGTTTTTGTGTGCAATTTTGGCCGTTTCAAGCATATATTCATAAAACACAATAGGGTCGTTGTAAGTGTATGATATGATTTCAGCGTTATGTTTTTTAGCCAGTCTTATAATATCTTCAGGCTTAGCAACAACAACGTCATCCATTTCAAAGGGGGACAACTGGCTGATCTGCCAATTCTGACAATTGCGGCATCGCAAATTACATCCTGCTGTAGCGATTGATAAGGTTTTTTCTTTCGGATGAAAATGGAAAAACGGTTTTTTCTCTATTGGGTCAACATGCATGGTGATAGGCCGGGCATACACGAGTGAACGCAATTTTCCTTCTACATTGGCGCGTACACCACAGTTGCCTGCTTCTCCTTCCTTAAGCAAACAATTATGCGGGCATAAGCGGCAGATAACCTCACCTGAAGAGCCAACTTTATCGTAAAAATCAGCTTCTTTCATTGATAAATTTTTGGATTCAACTTTTTCACGGGTAATATCATTCTGTGGCGGGGTAACCATAGCAGCCTGTCCGCATTTTTCTGCACACGGCGGTACTACCTTTTCTTCTTTTTCTTCCTGGTTTTCATTTTCATTGTTTTCATTGTGAGGTATAAACACAATGATGGCTAGTGCCACAACGAATAAACCAATAAATATAAGGATCTTTTTATTTTTACTCATGGTTCAAATCTTTTTTTGAAAATACAAGTGCTTCGTACGTAAATAAATCAGCATTTTTCCAGCCATCAGCCCCAATTTGGGCTTTATATTGTGAGCAATGGCTGACAAATTCTTCTTTTGTCCAGTCCTGACCTTCGGCAACCTGAGGCAAATATGTGCCGCTATATCTCCCTTTTTCAATGTATATCCCGTGTTTGCCAAGTTTAAATTCATCCAGGGATGAAATGGGTTTTAATGGTGTTAGTACAGATATTTCAATGTTAATATCTTTGAGCTCACTGTATTCCACCGGTGAAAAACGATGGTCATTAAGGGCTGCCGAGATGGCCATTTCCTGTATCCCTTCAGCCAGTGGTTTCCGGCCTTTAAATGTACCGATACATCCCCTCAGCTCCCCATCTTTGTGTAAAGTAACAAAGCATCCGGTTTCTTTTGTTAAATCCGAAGGCAAAGTATCGGTATCAATGTCCGGGATTTTATCATTTTTTAGCTTTTCTTCCAGTGTGTTGCGTGCCAGATTCAGTAATAATTGCTTTTCATTGTCATTTAAATTAAAGCCCTGTTGGTTATTGTCATTGTCATCATTATGGTTCTCATCATTATGATTGTTATTTTCTGAAATACGCATTGCCCAATATCCGACAACACGGTTTTTATCTCCATACCGGCTATCTGCAGAATTTTGATATTCCACAAGTTCTGTTTTATGCCCATTGGATTCTACAAGCTCAAGCATTACCATCATAGCACTAAGGCCACACATGCTGGTTTGCAGGTTTTTTATCCCTGATTTCCTGTTTTCCTTTACCTGTTCGTATAGTTTGCTTGCTTTTCCGGAGGCCGCAGCCCTCGCAGTCAGGCTGTCCACATAACCTGCCTCAGCATCTGACGGATAGTGTGAGAAATCCGTACTCACGACAAAAAGGTTTTCCTTGTTGTAATATGATTCCAGGGCAGATGCTATTTCCTTTAATTTTGAACGGTCATTGGTATTTACCAAAATGGGGACAATGTTAAAATCATTATTAAGATGATATTGCAGAAAAGGAAGCTGAACTTCAAGGCTGTGTTCCTGCATATGTGCCTCTTTATTAAAAGTGAAAAAGTGATGGGAGTCTTTGAGTTTCCTGGCGATGTCAGTATTTACAGGCACTTCACCCAGTGGTGTTTGATAAGCGTCTTCCGTAAAAACCGATGCACTTTTAACACGCACGCGATGAGCAGGCCCTAACAGGAATACATTTTTAATTTTTCTGTCAGCATCAACCTGGTTGAATGCTGATGCCGCTACCGATCCGGAAAAAACATACCCGGCATGCGGGGATACAATACCGCGGACGATTGCATTTTCAGCCGGTTCAGTGTCTTCAAAAAATGTTTCTACCTGCTGTTTGAGTTCGGTTTTGTCAGCAGGGTAAAATTGCCCTGCAAACTGTGCTTTTCTGACGCTGCTTTCAGAGTCTGAAGTGTTTTGCCCGTGACAGCTAACGAACATAAACAATGTCAGACAGAAAATATATATTTTATTTTGTTTCATACATGCATGTTGAGTTTTTGCAATTTAAAACCAATTTTTATTAAACGTTCCTCAAATATACACATTTTACACTGCTAAACAAAAATTTAGTTTTAATAATTCCCAAATATATTTGTTAATTGAAACAATGCTATTATCTTTGTCCGGTGAAATAAAATATGTATAATGAATAAAAAATATTATTAAAAGATGAAGCGTACATTTCAACCATCTGTCAGAAAAAGGAACAACAAACACGGTTTCAGGAAGCGGATGTCAACAAAAAACGGCCGGAAGGTGTTATCCCGGAGAAGAAACAAAGGACGGAAAAAAACATCTGTATCGAGTGAATACCGGCCAAGGCGAAGCAAACAATAGGATTGCCAGTTTTGGTATGGATTTTGTTAATTGAAAAAAAAGTAATATTTTTGTATAATTAAACATCAAAACCAAACACTATGAAAAAATTAATTATCATCATGATCGCATTTCTGGGATTAGCGGTAATGGCGCATGCCCAGGAAAAAGAAGATTTCACCTCCAAACGCGGTGTATATATACTGCCTGAAAGTGGTGACATCGGATTGGGTTTTAATGCTGTACCCTTTTTAGAATATGTAGGTAATACCTTCAATGGTAACACGAACAACAGCGTTTCAGTAGATTTTATCAACAATCAGGCTATTGTTGGAAAGTATTATATTGCGGATGATGCTGCCATCCGTGGTGAATTGCGCATTGGACATGGCATGTCTAAAAATGTTGAGTTCATCGAAAAAGACCAGGAAGTTGCTGACCCTGATGAACTTGTAGAAGACATAGAAAAATCAGGGCAAACCAACATTCATGTAGGTGCCGGTTATGAAATGCGTCGCGGGCATGGTCGTATTCAAGGGTATTTTGGTGGTATGGCAAAGTTTAATTATTCTGCCACAAATACCACGTATGAATACGGCAATCCAATCACAGCAGATTTCAACAACCCGAACACGCATAATTTTGGAGGAAATCTTACCTCAGACGGACGCGTAACTGAATCTTCTGATGTAAGCCTCGGCTTTGGTGTACGCGGATTTATCGGTGCTGAATATTTCCTGGCACCAAAACTTTCCCTTGGTGGCGAGTTTGGCTGGGGCGTTGGTTATACCTTTACCAATATGGCCGAACAAACTACCGAAGCATGGGACGGAACAGAAATTGATGAAACAACTGATGAAGTAGCTACCGACAGTTCATTCGGGCTTGATACCGATAACTACATGGGTAGCATTTTTCTGATTTTCCATTTTTAAACAGTATTAAAATAATTTATTCATTAACCATAAAACTCAAATAATTATGAAAAAATCATTATCAATTATCCTTATGATCCTCATTGGAGGATTCTTCGCATTCACAAGTTGTGAAGACGACGAAGAACAAGATCCCGGAACCAACCCGACAGCAACCCTTAAAGGCACTGTGTATGCAGATCTTGACCTGAGCAATTCTGGCGACGAAAAAGTGCCGGCAGGAAAAACTATCATTTTCCGCATTAATGCTGAGGATCTGGTACTTGACCCTATTTCTGGCTATAATTATCAGACCCTTCAGTATGAAACTACAACCAATTCTGATGGTGATTACAGCATTGAGCTTCCCACTGCTACACACCAGGGTGTTCCTGTAGATATACAGGCTGTTTCTTTTGAAGCACAGCAAACCCAATCTGATGATTCATACAAAGATGTAGTATTTGAGCACACTAGTAAAACTGCAATATTGCAAGATTCCGAAATAATCTATTATGATCTTGAATACAATTATTAATAAACAAAATTCATTAATTGTATTTATTAAAAAAGCCGGCTTCAACATAAAGCCGGCTTTTTTAATGTATAAATTTTTGTACAAAACGTTTGAATAAATATCAACCCAGGTAAGCTTTCAGCAATTTACTACGAGACGTATGCCTCAAACGGCGGATAGCCTTTTCTTTGATTTGGCGAACACGTTCTCTGGTGA
>JBNJGX010000193.1:0-5380 GCA_051748025.1 Bacteroidota bacterium | reverse complement strand
ACAAACGCCATCCATGCCGGGGACTTTATTTCACGCCACATAGCAGCAATTGTGCCAAAACAAGGAAAATACAACAGAATAAACACCAGAAATGCAAAATATGTCAGGCGTGAAGTCTGATTATTTGCACTTTCGGCACGCAAACTCTCCACAAGGCTTAATTTTTTACCCCCATCATTATGTGTCCCGGACTGATAAAGAACAGCCATGGTGCTTACTACCACTTCTTTTGCCATCACACCGGTAAGGATACTGACAGACATTTTCCAGTCGAAACCGATGGGAGCAAAAACCGGTTGAATATTTTTTCCCAGTCTGCTGATATACGAATTTGAAAGCAATTCGGCTTGTTTTTTTGTTTCCAGTTTATTTTGCTTTTGTTTTAAAACAGATACGGATACGGAATCTACCGGCAAATCCGCTTCGGCATTTTCAGACAATACAGTTAATTGTTCATCATACTTATTTATAATCTCTTTGTCCCGCGGAAAATACCCCAGGGCCCAGACAAGAACAGAAGCCAGGAATATGATGGTTCCCATCTTTTTTATAAAATGCAATGACTTAAACCAGGTATGCTTAAGCAGTGGGATTATACCAGGCACACGGTATGGTGGCATTTCCATAATAAATGGGCTGGAGGTTTTGGAAAAAACGGTTCTGCTCAGAATGGTGGTGGTTAAAAACGCTGCAAATATACCGATACCATATACAGTAAAGAGTATAAGTGATTGATTTCCGGGGAAAAAAGCAGAAATAATAAGCACATAAACCGGCAAACGGGCTGAACATGACATAAAAGGGATTACCATCATGGTAAGGATCCTGTCCCGTTTGTTTTCGATTGTACGTGTGGCCATCACAGCCGGAACATTGCAACCAAAACCCATGAGCAGGGGAATAAATGATTTACCATGCAAACCGGCTTTATTCATCACTTTATCCATAAGAAAGGCAGAACGCGACATATATCCTGTATCTTCCATCAGGGATATCATAAAAAACAATATCATGATACTGGGAAGAAAGACCAGCACACCCCCTACCCCACCAATTATACCGTTTACCAGCAAATCTGCGAACAAGCCTTCCTGCATGGAAGTATTTACCAATGTTCCCAGAGCACCGATGCCGTTTTCTATCCAATTCATGGGATATTCGCCAAGCTGGAATGTAAGAAAAAACATCAACCAGACAAATATGAAAAACACGGGCAAACCCAGCTTCTCATGTGTCAGGACAGAATCTATTTTAGCAGTGATGTTTTCTTTTCGCTTATTTCCGGAAATGTAAACTTTATTTAAAATACGCTCAATATACCTGTACCGCTTTTCAACAATACGCCTTGAAACTTCATTTTCACTTAATTCACAATATTCATTAAACACGAGATTACGAACTTTTGTAACCTCAGATTTGTGAGCTTTCACCACAGGCATAGTATTTACAAACGGTTCACCCGCCAGTATTGATAAAGCATAAAACCGGGGTGTAAAAGTATCAGAAAAATACAAGTCCTGGGTGTTTTCAATAAACCGTTGTACGGCATACTCAATTTCCGGGGAATACAAAACCTGTGCTGAGCGGCTAACAAACAAAGGTTCCTGATGATACTGTTTGGCACGGATAAACAACCGCCTCACACCTTTGGATTCTTTTCCAATCGTGGGCACAACAGGAATTCCAAGGTATTTTTCAAAATTACGTATATCAAGACTGGCATTAGCGGTTTTTAACTCATCATACATGTTTAAGGCAATCATGGTTTTGATGCCTGTTTCTTTGAGTTGTGTGGTTAAATATAAATTCCTGTCGAGGTTACCGGCATCCAGTACATTGATAATTAAGTCCGGGGTATGATTGATGAGATAATCTGAGACAAAACGTTCATCCGGTGACTGGCCGGATAAAGAATAAGTACCGGGTAGATCCACAAATTTAACTTTCTCACCGTTGAGTTTTAACCAGCCCTCTTTTGATGCAACAGTAACGCCGGAATAGTTGGCAACATGCTCCCTGGCACCTGTGGCATGATTGAAAATACTTGTTTTTCCACAGTTTGGATTGCCAACCAGGGCAATAACGAATGAAGACTTTTTGCCTTTACCTTGTCCACCACCATTTTCTTCAGCAAACATCAATTCATCAGGTGTATCCTCTTCCGGGAGTTCGTCTTTTTCTGTTGATACCCGTACAAGGGCAGCTTCATTCATGCGCAAGGTAATCTTAAACCCGGACAATTCATATTCAACCGGCTCAGTAAATGGTGCAGATTTTATCTTTTTGACTTTTTTACCACGCACAAATCCCATTTCCATCAAGCGACGGGAAACTTCAGAATTTCCAGATACCCCAAGTATTGTGGCACTTTGCCCTCTTTTTAATTCCGACAACCTCATAATTAATCCTTTCCATCCCGGTCATCCGGTCGTAATGGTACAAATTTAGCAATAAAGCAGGGTATTTTTATCCCAAGATGTAGGGATTTTTCTTTTATAATCTCAAATGAAGTAACCACAACGAAACGAAAATTTTAAGTTTTTCGAAGGGATATTTGTGACACAGGATAAAAATGCATTTTTAATGAATAAGCACAAAACATTTATCCCAAAAATCTGTTTAATGTCTGTAATAATTATAAATATGAAACAAATTGCTTTCTAAAAACAAAAGATTTACATAATAACTTAATTAATTATATATTGTTGTGAACATTGAGATATACAGCATTATAAAACAGGCCATTATGATAACGGGATTTGTCTTTGTTATGATGATGGTAATTGAGTATATCAATGTACAAACCCAGGGTTTATGGACTCATCGTCTGTTAAAAAACAAATGGAATCAATATATTATTGCTGCATTGCTTGGTGGAATACCTGGCTGCCTGGGGGCTTTTACAGTTGTAGCAATGTTTTCACACAAATTAATCTCATTTGGTGCCATTGTAGCTGCTATGATAGCAACAAGCGGAGATGAAGCTTTTGTCATGTTTGCCATGTTCCCGGAAAAAGCTGCACTCATCACAATTATACTTATAATTACCGGTATTTTAGCAGGTTATCTAACAGACAGGTTCTATAAACCACAAAAAGCACTGAAAGTATTTTCAAATATGGATTTTCCCTTGCACAAGCAGGACACATGCAAGTGTTTTCAGAAAAAAATATTGTTCGATCAATTAATCAGACATCCATCTGTTTACAGAATTGGTTTGTTTTTAATTGTCCTGGCACTGGTAATTAGCATTTTCAGTGGTTGGATAGCCGGTAACGCAAAACAATGGATAAAAATCACCTTATTGCTGGTAACCGGATTTACAATGTTTATTGTCCTAAGTGTTCCGGAACATTTTTTAAAAAAACATTTGTGGGAACACATTGTAAAAAAACACATATTACGCATTTTTCTTTGGACATTCGGTACATTACTGGTTATCGGAATATTAATGAATTATATTGACATCGAAACATGGATATCAGGAAACATATTTTTAGTAATGCTTATTGCTATAATGGTTGGCATCATTCCTGAATCCGGACCTCACCTAATATTCGTTACACTTTTTGCCCAGGGCAGCATACCTTTTAGTGTTCTTTTAGCCGGATCTGTTGTACAAGATGGTCATGGCATGCTTCCTCTGTTGGCTGAATCAAGAAGGTCTTTTATATCTGTAAAAATAGCAAATATCATTTATGCACTTATTATTGGAACAGCCGGATATTTTTTAGGCTTTTAATGGCTATGAGATGACATCATTAACTGCATGTACCCGCCTACACTGTATTGCGAGTTATCGAGGCTGCCAAGAGAAGCCCGGTTTAAATACAAATACCGGATATTATAAATAAAAGTCGGAAGACCGAAGACCGGAGTCCGGAGTCAGAATTCGGAAGACCGGAGTCCGGAAATCCGAAGATATCACATTAATAATTTTTGCATTCATAATATATGCTTTAATTCCGACTTCCGACTTCGGTCTTCGGTCTTCCGACTAATTATACTTGTTAACCTTTCATCCCTGCCAAAAAAGACATAATAAGCTCACGCTTCTTGCCTGTAGCATTCAAAGCTATATTTTTCAAGCTATTACGGACTTTTTCCCTGCCTTCAGCATTTTTATTAAAAATAAACTGTTCAATGTTGGTAAGCGCTTCCATTTGTACCTGCATATCATCAGATGCTGCCCAAATCACAAAATCCTCAATATATGGCGAAAAATCCAGGGCAGACTGCCAGCAAATACTAAGAATCATATCAAGACCAGAATCCCATTTGCGATTTTTCAGTTCTTTCATAAAAATTTCTGGCACTGATTTTTCTTTCATATCCCGTAAAAATACCAGTATTTTATCACGCATTTCCTGATCATTATATCGCTGATAAAGGTCAAATAGTTCTGGTAACAATGCCCCTGTACCAACTTCACGCATTTCATCAATACATTTATATATACGCTGTCTGTCACCTGATTGCAATATACGCTTACATGCTTTTTGCTTATCACTCAATTTATTTGCCATAATAAAACCTTTTTGCAAAAATAATCAGCTTTTTGTTTTTATCTCAAATCCGAAATTAGTTTTACTTCCCCAGCTTCATACAGCTTTTTAAATTGTTTAAGCAACTTCAGCCATGTCCCGCTTTCTACATCAACGCTCCAGGACCCCGGAAAAATTTTCTCCATGCGGATAAGTGTAAAGAATGCTTTTCGTAAAAAGCTTATGTTGGCTTCCCGTAATTCACAAGGCCGGCTCAAAACACGGTTCATTTCACGCATCCAGTTAGAAAAAGCTTCACATCGCTCATGTTCATCATCCCCATTTTCTGTAATTGAGTCAATAAGATGGTCGTGGCTTTCAACCATATTGGAATCATAAAGCTGCTGAATAAAACTTTTAAACTTTGGTGAATAAGAAAAACAGTGATCATCAGCATACCAGATATAGTCATCTTCACGGATATTGGTAAAAAAATCAATATAATCCAGTAATTTTTCAGGTTGTCTTATGACAACTGCGTCGATATTTTTGTTTTTCTTTTGCACGTTATACGGTATTTATGAGTACAACAAAAGATAATCTAAAAAGTTTGCAGGACTGCCATATTCGTTGATAATAGCATGCATTACTTTTCAGGCATAAGTTCATCAAACCCATCCGAATAATGCATTTCGTAAGATCCATCTGAATTACCGGTTATGAACATGGCTTCCAATTTGTCGTTTTTGTTAACCATATCAAGGGCTTCATCCGGTGTTTTCATAGCCATAAAAGCGGTGGACCAGGCATCAGCATACATACATTGGGGATGAACAACGGTGGCTGACAGTAGAAATTTCCGGTGATTATAATATGGCTGTTGAACTTGCAGAGCA
>JBNJGX010000192.1:0-5390 GCA_051748025.1 Bacteroidota bacterium | reverse complement strand
AGAACTTATTAGTTTTATCTGTCTTAGCAACCAGCTTGCTTTTACTGATGGTTTAGCTATGTATTTAGTGGATTTTGGCATTAAATATCTAAAACACTACTATTTTGATTTTTAGGCAAACAACATACTATATTGTTTTATCTGTAGTTAGCTTATTTTTAGTTATTTATAAACTGCGAAACTTCAGTAAGTTAATGATAACGTGCTTTCTAATCATTGAAAGATATTAGGTAAACAAACGGATATTCATATAAAACAAAGATAGCTGTAAAACTCAGAATTGGAACCAAAATGTAATGAATTCGTTCTCATATATTTGAGA
This sequence comes from Bacteroidota bacterium, assembly GCA_051748025.1. Lineage (GTDB taxonomy): Bacteria > Bacteroidota > Bacteroidia > Bacteroidales > ML635J-15 > JAQIBY01. The sequence goes on along the minus strand of JBNJGX010000192.1, from coordinate 5,068 downwards.
AAACCAAATATTTCTAACACCATTTTATTTAAATTGAGCCATCATTTTTAACTTAACATATTTTATAATATCATTATTTTACAGATAATATTAAATTTGCAGGCGTGAAAATTTTTAGTGACATAAAAATCAGAGCTGCTTCAAAATTTAGAGACTGGCTTAAAAAGTTTCTGATTTGGAGGCTACGCCATGTCAGTGATAAGGTTTTCATGGCAGTATTAGCAGTATTGGTAGGGATTACAGCAGGACTTGTGGCTGTTATCATAAAAAATTCTGTACATCTGATTCAAAAATTACTGAAAGATTGGTTTGCTGCAGATTCTGAAAATTTATTGTTCATTTTTTATCCGGTGATCGGTATTTTACTGGTTTTAATTTTTGTCAATTACATATTAAAACGCAAAGTCGGCCATGGGATCCCCACTGTATTGTTTTCCATCAGTAAGACCAAAGGAAAAATACGTCCCCATAATATGTATTCGAGCATAATTACATCAGCCCTTACCGTTGGTTTTGGTGGATCGGTAGGGCTTGAGGGGCCAACAGTTGCCACAGGAGCTGCATACGGCAGTAACATTGGCCGTTTGTTTCATTTAAATTACAAACAGATAATTTTGATGTTGGGGTGTGCCTGTACTGGTGCTATGGCAGCTATTTTTAAAGCTCCGGTGGCAGCCATCGTTTTTGCCCTTGAAGTTATCATGCTTGACCTGACAATGGTTTCGCTTGTTCCGCTTTTACTGGCATCAATATCAGCCGTACTTACTTCTTATCTGTTTATGGGGCAGAATGTATTGTATCCGGTATCAATGGTTGATAGCTTTGAGATTTCATCAATAATTTTTTACATTATTCTTGGCGTCTTGACAGGATTTTTATCTGTGTATTTTACTAAAATGTACATGTATATTGGCCGTATTTTTGATAAAATAAATTCCTGGGGGTTAAAGCTGCTTACCGGTGGATTTATTCTTGGTTTATTGATATTTTTGATGCCTGTATTGTACGGTGAAGGTTACGAAGTTATTAATGCTGCATTGCATGGTGATTCACATCATATCTTTGATAATACGTTTTATTATCAATACAGGGGTGAATTTTTTGCCATCGTAATTATTTTTATTGCTGTATTGCTTTTTAAGGTTATTGCAACAAGTGTTACTTTTGCCAGTGGTGGTGTTGGCGGGGTATTTGCTCCGTCACTTTTCCTGGGCGCTAACCTTGGATTGATGTTCAGTATGATAATGAATTGGTTTGGATGGGAAATTTCAACAATTAATTTTGCTCTTGTAGGCATGGCCGGTACCATTGCCGGGATTATCCATGCTCCGCTTACCGCAATTTTCCTGATTGCAGAAACAACGGGGGGATATGAATTGTTTGTTCCCCTTATGATAGTATCTGCCATATCTTATGTTACGGTCAAAGTGTTTACCCCCAATTCGGTTTATACCATTCAGCTTGCTAAACGGGGACAGCTTATGACGCATCATAAAGATAAAGCCATGTTATCTATGATGAATATCGAAAACCTGATTGAAACGAATTTTAAAAAAGTATATGAAGAAGATACACTTGGCGACCTTGTTAAGTTGATTGAAAAATCAAGCCGGAATATCTTTCCTGTACTGAATGATGCACATGAATTAAAAGGCATTGTGGTGCTGGATGATATACGCGAAATTATGTTTAAACCCGAATTATATGACACGGTTAGCGTAAAAGATATCATGATATCACCGGAACCATACCTCGTATCAATTAATGATAGTATGGAAAAAGTGGCTGAAAAGTTTCAGCTAACCGGTAATTTTAATCTGCCTGTTGTCGATGGTACCAAATATGTGGGTTTCGTTTCAAGGGCAAGGGTTTTCTCCGAATACCGCCGCCTCATTAAAAGGTTCTCGGATGATTGATGTTACATCATTCTTATAAATTACCATTAATCTCAGAAAGCAGAAAAATTTTGTTATTAATCAGCTTTTGTCCGGTTTTGTAAATTATGTATTTCTAAATCTGTGTGTTAATCTACGGCTGATAAAATAAAATAAACTGCCACCGGCAAGAGAAGCCAAAATAGCAAGTAATATTTGTGGTTTCAACATCAGAAAATATATAATCATCCAGCCTGTGATGATAAGAAATATTGCTGGTGTAACAGGATATCCCCAGGCTTTATAAGGTCGTTTGAGCTGTGGTTTTTTCCATCTTAGTATAAAAACACCCAAAACAGCCATAAATGAAAACATGCTTAGCAAGACAGAGGTAAATTCTATCAGGTTTTCAAAGGACACAAACCAAATCATCGGGAAGATCAGTATAATTTGAAAAATCACCGCTTTATATGGGATGCCATGCCGGTTCTTTTTTGAAAGAAAGCGGAAAATACGCATATCTTCTCCAATGGCAGCGCTAACACGCGGTGCAGCCCAAATCATCGAACTAATGGTAGAGATCAGAGCAAACGCTATCATTCCGGATGCAACGGCACTACCGGCCTGTCCGAAAATATACCTTGCTGCCACATGTCCAATATCCTTTTTTCCGGCCAGTTCACTGATGGGGGTAGCATATAAAAATACCGCATTGAGTAGCACATAAAGCATCATTACAATAAGGGTTCCAATAAAAAGGGAACGGGGCAGGTTTTTTCCCGGCTTCCTGATATCTTCCACAATATAAGCTGCCGCATTCCATCCTGAATAGGCCAGCATAACCCAAACCAACCCGGCGGCAAACGGCATTGATACCATATTGTTCAGACTACCTGCTTTTGGCATAAAACTGATTTGCTGCGTATCAACCAGGAAAAAACCGGCAATGATGAGGGCAACTATGAGTATCAATTTAAAAAAAGTGAAAAATGTCTGAAATCTCCCGATGGCACGGATATTTGAAAGATGTACTATACCAATAAGCAGTACCATTGCACCGGCAATTAGTTTACTTGTGAGTTCAGATGCTTGAACAATACCAAGCATTCCAAGGCTGTAATCTGCCAGTGCAAGTGATGCAGCCGCTATGGGGGCAGCAAATCCAATGGTAATGGATACCCAACCGGCAAGAAAACCGGGCAGGGGATGATAAATCCGTGTAAGAAAATTGTATTCTCCGCCACTCCGGGGAAGGGTAGCTCCCAATTCACCATATGAAAAAGCTCCGAACAAGGCAAGAATACCACCAAGTGCCCACAAAACCAAAAGCGAAAAACCATCTGTAATATTCGTAACCTGAAAACCAAGACTGGTGAACACCCCTGTTCCTATCATGTTGGCTATTACCACTGACATGGCTGCTGTTAACCCTATTTTTTGTTTCTTTTGTTGCTTCATTAACCGAATCTCGTGTCTTAATGAAAAACCAGGTAAATCTTAATCGCTGTTTATATATCCATGTCGTTTAACAAATCTGTTTCAAAGCCCCGCTGAGCTAAAAACCGAAACAGTTTTAGTTTACGGTTATACGCATCATCAGTTTTGCCTTCCAGACTTTTTATTTTTTGTTTTGCCACCTCCCGGAGGATTTCCATATATTTGTCTTCTTCAATTTCGCCAAGGGCTTCTTCAATCAAGTGTTCAGGAATTTGCTTCTGCCTGAGATGATAACGAATTTTTATGCGTCCCCATTTGTTAAGGTAACATTTATCCCGGACAAAACTGTTGACAAAGCGTTTTTCGTCAATAAATTTGTCTTTTTTCAGGCTATTCAGGATTTTATCATGCCATTTTTCGGGCACATGCCATTGATATAACTTTTGTTGCACATCATAAACTGACTTTTCACCACGTAAACAATATTTACGGGCTTTTTCAAGCAATATGTCATATTCCGCATGCATGTTCATTGTATTTCCAGGGTCACGAGGTATCCGTTGTGTTTTCTTACATTGAATGCCACCCCGTTTTCAAATATCAGGTACTGGCCACGTATGGCAACCAATTTTCCTGTGAATTCACTGTCTTTGTCAAGACTGATTTGAGATATTCTGTCAAAATTATATTGCCCCGGGTATATGAATTGTTCAATCTTGTTGTTGACCGTAACATATGGTTTCAGGTCTTCAGGCAATAACCCTGTCAGTGCTTGTTTTTTTTCTTTCAGGTCAATAACAGGCACAGGAGACAACAGCATCTTTTGCCATTTGGTTTTATCAGATATATAATTTTTATAAAACACTTCAATATCGCCGGCAAGTTTGCGGTATGGGGCTTTAGCCAGCCGGATTGCACGGGAAGCCCCCTGGTCTATCCACCTTGCCGGGGTTTGTTTTACACGGGTAACCCCTACTTTCAAATTGCTTGTAAGGGCAAGATACACATAATGGTCAACCAGTGTGTTTTTTTCAGCCCAGGCCATATCCCTTGAAATCCCTTCATGTGAACGGTCTTTTTCAGGATGCAGTATCCCGATATCTGTTTGGGGAAGGGTGGTAAAGCAGGAATAGCAGTATCCCTGGTGAAAGGACTTTTTGGTTTCTGCCCCACAGGCAATACAATTTATTTTATGCTGGTATTGAATGCTTATCTTTTTATCAATCAAATCATTAACAGATATATCTTTATCATTTAGCTGAAGGTGATAAGACACGGGACGGATGGCTTCTGTGCGCATCTTTAACAGGTTGTCTGTATATTTTTTCATCCGGAGGTATTTTTGTTACGATAAGATAATGTTTTACACGAACAAAATTAGTATCTATCTGATGATTTGCAAATTTAAGGAACGGTAGTGAACTAAAATTATACAATTTAACATGTATCGGTATTAATTTGAACCACATAGTAAGATAGGACACATAGAATTTCACATAGGATTTTTTGTAATATCTCAATAGTTGGTGTTATTATTTGAACAATAGAACATTTGAACACTTCGACAGAGCCTGTCCCAACCTGATTCGGGGCTTTGTGCATCGCATTTGAAAAACGAATTTTTAAATAAAAGAAAACACAGTCGAATCGGGAATTTTAATTCGTTATTCTTCATTCGGTGTTCGTTGTTCTATTATTCTATTATTCAAAAATGAGTATCTGGAAGATTACCTAAATTACCTTATTGTTATTGCTTA
>JBNJGX010000191.1:0-5408 GCA_051748025.1 Bacteroidota bacterium | reverse complement strand
AATTTATTGAAACTTGACAAAAGGATTATTGAGGATTTATCGAAAAACAACACAATAAAAGATGTTCGGTTGCTGCGGATAATTAGAAAAGCTGATGTTACAAATGAAGATGGATATTCAGATATTCAGTATAGTCTTTACAAAAAGGTTATTAATGAAAATTTAAGCAGGGCTGAATTAAGCTTGATGGTAAAACGTAAAAAGAATAAAGACAGTTCCCCCATTCACATTAAACGAAATCAGAAAAGCTATGATATAAAGCTTCATACCGGCAAATTAAGTGATCAACAAGCAGAGGAATTTGAAAAAATCATAAATGAAAAGCTTCAAGTGTTTCTCAAAGAGATTGTTGGGATAGAATAACCAATCACTATGATCGATGATTAAAGAAAAAAAAATATTATGCTTTTATTGTGGTTCAAACATGACCATAAAGCGTGGAATCAGAAAAAATAAGTACCAAAATGTTCAGATTTATTTTTGTAAAAACTGCAAAAAGCGTTTTTCTGAAAATGATCTCAAGCATAAATCATATCGATTAAAAACCATTACTGAAAGCCTGGGGCTTTATAATCAGGGATTTTCACTTGACAGGCTTGCCGGGCATACAGAGATTCCACGTACTACTTTAAACAACTGGATGCAGGAATATAAAGCAGTTTTCAATATATTGAAATTTCATCGTTCGGTCATGGCATATTCCAGAGAAAATGAAATTATATCAGGACATAGATATGTTCATAAGCTGGTATATCACTATTACCAGAACAATTTCAAACTAAAAAGGATAGAAAAAAAATTTCCTGAATTGTTTCGATACCTGAATGACAAAGTTAGTGGCGGCAAAATCAGAAACGATATTTTTAATAAGAGCGATTCAAGAGCTTCCAGAACAAAACTTGATATAGCACATTTGGTTGAACTTTACAAATTAAAAAACAATGCCTGCCATTTTGCAGATATAGGACAAAAAATATCCACTTCCAATATTTACAGGCATCCCAATGTTGAAAATTTGATGCTTTTAAACGACACATCTACCATTGCCTGCGAGGTACCTGTATATCTAAACACAAAAAAATCAAGCATTCCCTGGTTAAGGAATATTAAGTCTGCCAATGATTACATCACAGGTCATATTGATATTTTGCAATACCGTGCCGGCAAGGTATTTATTTTGGATTATAAACCCGGGGCAAATAAGGAAAAACCTCTGGGACAATTATTCATTTACGCTGCCTGTTTAAGTCATGCAACAGGCGTTCACTTTAAAAATATGCGTCTTGCCTGGTTTGATGAAAACATTTATTACGAAACAGGGGCAATAGAGGTGTATAAGTATTTGGTTAATAGGTATCAGGTATAAGAAAACGTCAATAACGGTTAGTAACCGTTAGCAACGATTAAAATTTGGAATAAAATTGAATGTAAAAAAAATACTCGGTATGCTAATTCAATAAGTTACCCCCAAGCAATATCCTTGAGGTATGCTACCCCCATGCAAGATGCTTGATGCATCTTTTTCCGCAGCCCGCCGGCGCCGTATATCCTGCTGCCGTCTATGCCTTTTTTTTGCACTGCAAACAGAGTGACAGAGCTTGCCCGGCGTAACACAGTGAAGACGGGCGGAACTCCTGTTTTGCAGTATAGCAAAAAACGGCATAGACGGTAGGAGACCAGCCTGCCCTGCCCGTTCGGCAGGCGGGCGGCTGGCAGGTAGCAGGCAGAGGCGGAGACCATTTTTCCCGGAGGCAAACACGTTCCCCGCTGCCCAAAAAACCATTAGCCTAAACGGAGAATGGCACATGATTTTTGCTTGTGTTCTTTGAAAGCCAGTGGTTAATGACTATAAAACAGGTTTTTGCATGATAAATCTCACCAAAATGCTAAACAATTCATTTTATGTTTGTGTTAAATTAAATATTCTGATATTTGATGACATAAAAAACGGAAATCTATGAAATATGACCTGATTGTAATCGGGAGTGGTCCCGGCGGATATGTAGCAGCCATTCGTGCATCTCAACTTGGCATGAAAACTGCGGTAGTGGAAAAAGCAGAAACCGGCGGTGTGTGCCTGAACTGGGGATGCATCCCCACAAAAGCATTGATCAAATCTGCCCAGGTGTATAATTACCTGAAACATGCTGAAGATTACGGTATTAATACAGGTAATGGTATCAGTCCGGATTTTACAAGAATCATTGAACGCAGCCGTGGTGTGGCTGATAAAATGAGTAAGGGCATTCAGTTTCTGTTCAAAAAGAATAAGATTGACTTACACGAAGGTTATGGACGGATTGCCGGAAAAGGGAAGGTAGAAGTAACAAAAAAGGATGAAACTACCGATGAACTGGAAGCAGAACATATTATCATTGCTACCGGCGCGCATTCAAAAGAATTGCCTGGCATCAAACAGGATGGAAAGCATGTTATTGGCTATCGCGAAGCCATGACGCTGGAAAAACTGCCGGAATCCATGGTAGTTGTTGGTTCAGGGGCAATAGGTTCCGAATTTGCTTACATTTACAATGCACTGGGCACCGAAATTACCATAGTGGAATTTTTACCTGAAGTGGTTCCCAATGAGGACAGTGATGTGAGCAAACAACTGAAACGCTCCTTTAAAAAGTCCGGCATTAAGGTAATGACCAAAACCAAAGTGGAATCGGTTGATTGCCGGCAGGGTAAATGCCATGTGACGGTTGAAACAAAAAAGGGAAAAGAAGAACTTGAGGCGGATGTGGTGCTGTCAGCTGTTGGTGTTGAGCCGAATCTGACAGGCATTGGTCTTGAAGATGCCGGCATTGCATTGGAAAAAGGCAAAATCAAAGTGGATGACTATTACCGGACAAACGTGGATGGTGTGTATGCCATTGGCGATGTTGTACACGGCCCTGCATTGGCTCATGTGGCTTCAGCGGAAGGCATTACCTGTGTGGAAAATATAGCAGGCAGGAAACCTGAGCCCATTGATTACAACAACATTCCTTCTGCAGTGTACACCGTTCCTGAAGTATCATCCGTTGGTTTGACCGAAGCCATGGCAAAAGAAGCCGGCTACGAGGTAAAAACCGGAAAATTCCCGCTTACCGCATCCGGGAAAGCTACCGCAGCCGGAAACAACGATGGTTTTGTGAAGCTTATTTTTGATGCATCTACAGAAAAACTCCTGGGAGCTCACATGATGGGAGAAAATGTCACCGAAATGATAGCTGAACTGGTTGTGGCCAAAAAAATGGGTGCCACAGGCCATCAGATTATCAAATCAATACATCCGCATCCGACCATTTCAGAAGCTGTTATGGAAGCTGCAGCAGCGGCTTATGATGAGGTGATTCATATCTGATTGCTTATAGGCAAACACTTATAAGTCCGGAGTCCGGAGTCGGAAGTCGGAAGACCGGAGTCGGAAGTCGGAAGGTGATAATCAATCTTTTCTTCTATCTTCGGTCTTTGGACTGTTTTTTACAGCCATTTTGATTTTAGGCCATAAAATTTATAACCTATCGAAAATCTTCAAGATTGAAATTTGATATTTACGCTTTGATAAAATACGGATTGGTGTACCAGCTTTGACTTTTATCTAAACGGATTGCAAATGTTTGGATATCCAACATCAATGGAACACTTAAACGCTGTTTTTTTAAATGTTTTTCGAATAAATACAAATTGTTTTAATTTTATGCTTCCATAAAAATAGAAAATCGGTAATATTGTGCCAAATTTGCCACTGGATAAAGATTAACATGACAAGAAATTATTTATTTATAGTAAATCCCAACGCAGGAAACAGCAAGGCAGGCAAGGATTGGAGACGTATTGAGAAACTGCTTCAAAAGCGGAAGGTTAAATATAAAGCCATGCTAACAACACAATCCGGCCATGCATTGGACATCATTTCAGAAGAATTACAGATGGGATATAAAACCATTGTGGTAGTCGGTGGCGACGGCACACTTAATGAAGTTGTCAATGGCATATTTAACCAGAAAATTGTGCCACCAAACGAAATACAGATGGGAATTATACCGGTTGGCACTGGCAATGACTGGGCACACTACTATAATATACCACGCAAATACAATAAAGCACTTGACAGAATTTTTAATCATGAAACGCATTTTCAGGATGTTGGCAGGGTAAGATATACTTATAAAGACAAGGAAACCATTAGCTACTTTGTCAACATATCCGGTTTTGGTTTTGATGCAGTGGTGGCAAAATCAACAAATGAAATGCAGGAACGCGGAAACAGGGCTGCCATCACATATCTGTTTAACCTTATGAGGTGTCTTTTTTCTCATGAAGCAGAAGAACTCAACCTGTTCATTAATGACAAGCACATAAAGCAAAAAATATTCAGCATGAGTATTGGTAACGGTAAATACAGCGGCGGGGGCATGCGTCAGACACCAGATGCCAAAACAAATGATGGATTATTTGACATTACTGTATATGATGATATGCCGGCCTGGAAAATTATCATCAACCTGCCCCGCTTGTACAACGGGAAAATAAAGAAACTACATACCGTAAAAACATTTCGAACATCAAAATTGTTGGTATATAACAGTAACAAACCATTGCTGGCTGAAATTGACGGTGAACTAATTAAAGGCATCAGGTTTGAAATTGAAATTTTGCCATCAGCACTTCAAATATTGGTATGAAACTTACGATTTTATATGACAATACCGTATTCAATCCGGCATTAGAGGCGGACTGGGGTTTTTCATGTTTTATAGAAACCGGGGACAGAAACATCCTTTTTGATACCGGTACAAAAGGCCGTATGCTCATCAAAAACATGAAAAAACTGGGAATAAAACCATCCATGGTGGATGATGTGTTTATATCCCACAATCATTTTGACCATACAGGCGGGTTATCTGAATTTCTGCATCAAAACAACAATGTTAATATATATCTGCCCCCATCACTCAGGGGTGTACATGGTGCCAAAGAAATTATATTTGCGGAGAAACCCGGACAATTGCATGACAATGTTTATACAACTGGTGAATTGGATGGGATTGAACAATCCTTGGTCGTGTCAACAACAAAAGGATTGGTATTAATCGTTGGCTGTTCCCATCCCGAAATGAGACACATCTTTGATGCAGCTTCCCGTTTTGGGGAAATTTATGCAATTATCGGCGGATTACATGGGTTTAATGAATTCGGAATGTTTGACAAACTTAAACTTATCTGTCCAACCCATTGTACCCGTCACATCGCTGAATTGAAAAAATTGTACCCGGATAAATATACAGAAGGAGGTGCCGGTAAAACCATAGAGATTTAGAGTCCGGGTAGAGCGGCTCGTTACCTTACCGCTCCCCCACAGACCCGTACGAGCGGAATTCCCGCATACGGTTCCTCTATTTACGGATTTGCCAACGTCC
>JBNJGX010000190.1:0-5417 GCA_051748025.1 Bacteroidota bacterium | reverse complement strand
AACTGTTTGAATATTAGATATTTGAATTTTGAGAATTATTTGTTATTTGTGTTTTGAGATTTGTTATTTTTAAAAAGCAGTAGTTTTCTTAGATCCATTATTTAACATGTATTATTTCTCCGGTTTCAGAATTAAGTTTGATCTGTGATTCATTGTTTATCAGATTAGCAGGGATATCATTTATATTTCCCATTTGGGGACACACATCAGGCTTTGAAAATATTTTTTCATCATTGAGATAAAGTATATACTGAACAGGCATGGGCTGACGGTAAACCAGGGCACTCTTATTTTCTTCATCTGGCTGAACCCTGGCATATTTTTCATTAAGCGGCAATACCATAAAAGAGATCTTCTCGGAATTTACCTGGTCATCAACCGGAAGAGCCATTTCCTTATCAATATAATCAAGGATAAAATTTTGCGCCCCGGATTCACTTTCAGGGGTGATTGTATAATATAAATCAACCGTTTCTTTCTGCAATTTTCCGGTAAACAATTCAAGGTATGATTGCTCTGTCTCTTCAAGTTTATCAATCATATATTTTATGTCAACCCCGCTTACTTGCTGGTCTTCAATGGCAGCTTCTAGTGAAAATTTGTTTTTCCGCACCCTTATAATAAAATCAGCCGCATCTTTGGCTTTTTGTGACATATCTTTTTCCTTCTCCTTAGTCTGATAAACGGGAATCCGCTGCACCACTGAATCCTTTTCAACGATTCTGTAGGTGGTATCAATCACCTCATATTTGCTTTTATCAATTTGCATATTGGTAAAATCAAGGTTTGCAGGGTTATCAGCATGCTGATTGAAAAACACTGGTTCTGGCACATCCGGTTCGGCGGTTTCCATTGTATTGATACCACTCAGTACGCCCCCCTGACTGAGTGATAAATCCGGTGTGATTTTTTCAGGTACAATCCAGTATTTGTGTTCCGGATCAGGCAAATGCCTTGTTTTGAATTCCACATCTTGAATGGCCCAGAAATATCTTTCTTTCATTTCAATATTTTCAAGGGTCAGGTAAGATTTGGCAAATCCGGCATAAGGACCGGGAACAAACCTGTACTGATCAATATTAATTTTTATATGCACCTGTGTGCGAGGCAAATAATAAGGCAATGCATTTTGTTTAACTTTTTCACCGGCCTGGTCGTCCAACACATACCACCCCTTTTGGCATGAGCTTATCATCAATAAAGGTATAATAAAAATAAAAAGATACTTTTTCATTGTTTCAATGTTTTAAAAATTTGACCTAAAAATTCAGGGATATCACCTGCGATCATAGCTTCCTGGCTATTTTTTTCAGCAGCCAGATCACCCGCACTGCCATGCAGATATACCGCCAGGCGTGCTGCTGCAACAGCATCATATCCCTGAGTGAGCAAAGATAATACAATTCCGGTTAATACATCACCCGAACCTGCTGTTGCCATTCCGGGATTTCCTGTGATATTGATAAAAAGTTTTCCATTGGGGGTAGCAATACGGGAAAAAGCACCTTTAACCACAATAACAAGTTTATGTTTCTGTGCCATTCTGAGTTGTAACTGTGCTTCTGCCCACGAATCTTTACTTTTACCAAAAAGCCTTTCAAACTCTTTTGGATGCGGCGTTAAAACAGAGTACTCAGGCAAGGCTTTAAGCAATGCTTTGTTGTCTGAAATGATATTCAAAGCATCGGCATCAAACACAATGGGTTTTTCTGATTGTTGGATCAATTTTTCCAGGGCTTTTTGGGTATTTGGTTTTTTACCAAGTCCGGGGCCTGTCCCAATGGCATCAAAAGCTTCGATATCATCACATTCAGTAAAGATCAATTCACTGCGGTCAATACTGATCATGGCTTCCGGCACCGATTCCTGCATAATTTCATATCCGGTTTTTGGAACATGTACCGTCAGCAATCCTGCCCCTGCACGCAAACAGCCCTTTGAAGCCAATACGGCAGCTCCGGTTGTTCCATAGCTGCCTGCAATCAGCAAAGCATGTCCGAAATGGCCCTTGTGATCAAATTTATCCCGCTTTTTTATCAGTGCTTTTATATCTTTTTCTGTATTAATGAACCAGTTGCATTCTGTCTTTTCGATGGCTTCCGGGTGTAATCCAATATCTATAATGTGTACTTCCCCTGTATAATGCCTGTTTTCCCTGAAAAAGAATGATCGGTTGGGAAACTGTAATGATAAAGTATGATGGGCTTTGAAGATATTTCCTGTGTTATCAGTATTATCTTCACCAAACAAACCTGAGGGAATATCAATGGCCAGTTTATGGGCTTTAATCGAATTAAGCTTTTCAATCACTGCACCTGGCAATTTTTTGACAGGCCTTGTGAGTCCGGCACCAAAAATGGCATCAATAACAACAGCATTCCCGGGCAAATCCGGCAAATCATCAACAGATTTTATATCAATTATTTTGCCCCCTGTTTCATGATACCTGTCTAAATTTAACTGGCAATCTTCAGATAATTTATCTGTAAAGCGGAGCATACACACTGTCACATCATAGCCTTCCTTATCCAGTAAACGTGCAATCACCAGTCCATCTCCCCCGTTGTTTCCCGGACCAACCACTATCCAAAACGGGTATTTATCATCAAACACGGCCTTGATCCACTTTGTCATCCGTGTGGCAGCTCTCTCCATCAGGTCTGGTGATGAGATTGGCTCATTTTTTATGGTATATGCATCAATATTTTTGACTTGTGCAGATTCAAACAACTTCATAAGCATTTTTTGTTAAATAAAGGTACTAAATTAAGAATTGCCAGATGATCTAACAATAAAAACCCATTTAATCTGAAAAAGTTTTAAATACAATTGATGTTATCAATCCCTGAATATATCTTATTAACATCATTGCAAAACGAAAATGAAATAATATAATTTTTTTTGAACTGTAAAATTTAATTTATAGTTTTGTTTTTTTAAAAGACACCTTGCTTTTTTTTATTCTTAAAAGTTTTAGGATAAATATTTTGTATCATTTTTTATAATTATTTTTTATTGAGTAATAATTAAAAACTAAACGTATTATGTTAAAAGGACATCCAAAAGGGTTATATGTCGCATTTTTTGCAAACATGGGGGAACGGTTTAGTTATTATACCATGTTGGCGATATTTGTTTTATATCTGCAAGCCAGGTTTGGTTTCTCAGTCGGACAAGCAGGGGATTATTATGGGGGATTTCTTTTCGGTATTTACTTTTTACCAATTCTCGGGGGTATCATAGCAGATAGATGGGGATACGGGCGCACCATCATATGGGGAATAATTATTGCATTCATTGGAAAACTCATTTTAACCACCCCTGGTTATGTAGAAGGTGGATTTTTCACAAGGCAATCTGAGCTTTTAATAATCATATTAGCTTTGTTTACCATATCGCTTGGTACCGGATTATTTAAAGGTAACCTTCAGGCATTAGTCGGTAAACTATATGATGAACCGAAGTATAAATCCAAAAGGGACAATGCATTTAACATTTTTTACATGGGGATCAATGTTGGAGCCTTTCTTGCACCCTATGCTGCAACTAGTGCTGTTAAGTATGTATTGGGCAGAAGTGGATTTACCTATGAAAACAGCATGCCGCATCTAACCAACCTTCAAGATAACGCACACCCTTTTCTGGACAAAATGATTGGCACCGTTCAGTCGAATTTCAGCGGCACACTACATTATACGGAAAAAATACAAGCTTTCCAGCAAGAAATGGGTATTGGCAGCACATTATCTGAATTTACAAGCAATTATACAACATCTTTATCTGCAGGTTACAGTACAGCATTTGCCGTTGCAGCTGTAGCCATGTTAATTTCCTATGTGGTATTTGTGGCATTCAAAAAGCATTATAAACACGCAGATCTTACTGTAAAACAAGCAAAAGCAAAAGCAGAAAAAGAAGGAAAAGAAGATACAACCCTTACAATGTCAAAAGAAGAAGAAAAAAAGCGATTGGTAGCGCTTGGACTTATATTTATCACAGTGGCATTTTTCTGGATGGCCTTTCATCAAAATGGGTTTACGCTAACTATTTTTGCCCGGGACTTTACGGTTAGTGAGGTCAGTAAATTTGATTACATGTTCTTTGACCTGCGTACTTTCGTTCCAATATTAGCTGCTATCGGTGGTTTTATTCTGATGCTCAGGAAAAAAGCCGCAATGAAAATGCGGGCATTGGGGGCAGCCATTTTTGCTACTGGTGCTTCCCTTGCCTATTGGGCGTATTCAACCTTTGAATCCAACCCAACAATAGAACCCGAACTTTTCCAGTCATTTAACCCGATGTTTATTATTTTCCTCACCCCAATTATTGTAGGGTTTTTCATTTGGTTGCGTAAAAAAGGCAAAGAACCGTCTTCGCCCAGAAAAATCGGAACAGGTATGTTTATCACTGCTTTGGGTTTTGTTGTAATGATGCTTGGGGCAATTCATCTGCAAAGCGTTACTGGTTTAAGCCCCTATTGGCTAATAAGTACATATTTTATCCTCACAATTGCCGAGTTGTGTTTAAGCCCTATCGGTATATCATTTGTTGCAAAGGTAGCTCCACCTCGTTTTAGCGGTTTGGCACAAGGGGGATGGCTTGGTGCAACTGCAATAGGAAACCTGCTTGCCGGACTTGTGGGTAAACTTTGGGATATAGTAGAACTATGGCAATTCTTCCTGTTATTGGTAATACTCACATTGTTATCAGGGATATTTATATTTTCAATAATGAGAATACTTGAGAATGCAACAAAATCATCAGAAAATTAATTTTTTAAAATGTATATTATTATGAAAACACGTGTAACAATAATTTCAAGTTTTTTGCTGATATTGTTTCTGTTTACGGCTTGTCAATCAGAAACAAAACCAGAAAGCCTTGATGAAGATATTAATGAAATAGAAAAGATCGCAGAACGTTCAGAAAACATTCAAAACAAAGAGGATGCTTTTGCTTTGATCAGAGATCTGAATCAAAACTTGAAAAAGGTCAGAGACAAAATCCTGGAATTGGACAATAAATATAACAATGCAAGCGATGCTGAAAAAAAGTCTATGGAACGCAAATTTGAAAATCAAAATAAAGAAATTAACAGGCATCTGAAAATCATAAGTAAAAATATTGAACCTTATAAAGAAAAAAAGGAAGTTGCTAAAATGCTTAAAAAACTCAATGAAATTATGATTACCAAATAAGGTATAATCCCTTTATCAAAAAAAGGAATCGTAATGATACGGTTCCTTTTTTTTGTTATGAGGGTAACAAAAAAATTGGATAAATCCTAAATCCTAAAAGAACATACTACATCGGTACATCGGTAGATTCAAGTACCAAATGCAACTTTTTGAGTAAGGCATAATAATTTGTATCTTGCATACATATCTGAAAGTAAGATGATATGAAAAAAGCAATGT
>JBNJGX010000189.1:1243-5425 GCA_051748025.1 Bacteroidota bacterium | reverse complement strand
AATTCAAAGGAAAATATTATCTGCAACCTGAAGATATTTTGTATTATATTGACAATGACAGTTTGCCTTAAATTCGTTTTTACACTTTGAAATATACCAGTTTGAAGTTACAGACAGATTGATAAAGTCATGAAACAAATTAGATACATTTTTTGCCAAAGTATTTAGATGTAACGAATATATACCATGTTGATCGTTTGGCTGAACAAAAACCGGGATGCGAAGCTAAATCATGATAAAGCGATTTTTCCTTGCAAAATTCCCGGATTTTTCTGACTTTCACAACCTCAACATGATGATACAATGAACATTCATTTTATTGCCATTGGCGGTGCGGTTATGCACAACCTGGCCATTGCCCTCAAAAAGCAAGGACACCAGGTTACTGGTTCAGATGATGAGATATTTGAACCCTCAAGATCACGCTTAAAAGCGCACGGAATTTTGCCTGAGCAACCCGGCTGGCATCCGGATAATATCACTAAAGATGTAGATGCTGTCATCCTTGGAATGCATGCCAGGAAAGATAACCCTGAACTAATACGTGCCATGCAACTCGGCATCAATATTCATTCCTTTCCCGAATTTCTGTATGAACAAACTAAAAACAAAAAGAGGATAGTCATTGCCGGGAGCCATGGCAAAACCACAATAACCAGCATGGTAATGCATGTGTTAAAGAAGCAACATATGAATTTTGACTATATGGTGGGTGCCCAGATTGAAGGTTTTGATACCATGGTGGGTTTATCCGATGATGCTGATATTGCAGTTTTCGAAGGGGATGAATATTTATCCTCGCCATTGGACAGAAGTCCAAAATTTTTGTGGTATAAACCCCACGCTGCTGTTATTACCGGTATTGCCTGGGATCATGCCAATGTTTTCCCCACTGAGAACATATATATAGACCAATTCAGAAATTTTACAAAAAGCATTCAGCATGATGGCAAAGTGTATGTGTATAAAAAGGATGAAATTCTCAGTAAAATTGCAGGTGTTAATCCCAATATTCAGGTTATCCATTATGATGCTCCTGCTTATGAAAACCATAAGGGGCAAATGATAATTAAAACCCGGTCAGGGAAATATCCCATGTCGGTTTTTGGTGCGCATAATGCCCAAAATATTGAGGCGGCAAGGTTACTTTGTGCAGAAACCGGTATTGATGACAGGCAATTTTTTGAAGCCATGCAAAGTTTTAAAGGCGCTGCCCGACGTTTGCAATTGCTTGCAGAAAATCAGCATATCAGTGTATATCTTGATTTTGCACATGCTCCTTCAAAAGTAAAAGCCACAACAAAAGCCGTAAACGATAAATATCCGGACAGAAAGCTCCTGGTATGTCTTGAATTACATACATTCAGCTCACTAAATCAGCAATTTTTGCCGCAATATAAAGGGGCTTTGTCCGATGCTGACCAGGCCTTCGTGTATTTTAACCCCGGCGTAGTCAGACATAAAGGATTACCTGAACTTGATCCGGCTTTTATCCGTGAGGCATTTGATTCAGAAAAAGTTGACGTGTTTACTGATTCTGATAACCTGATTCAAAATATGTTGGCAGAACCCAAAGAAAACTGCACTGTATTGATTATGACTTCCGGCAATTTGGATGGACAAAACATATTATCTTTGGCAAAACAAATCACTTCAACAACATAAATATGCAATATATCAGGAAATCAATAAGCTTAATATTTATTCTATCATTATTTTTCCTCATTGCCTGTAATATTAAGGCGCCGGTTATTGGCACCCCTAAAGATTATCAGGTAGAAACATTGAATTTAAGAGAAATAAAACTTAAAATCTGGCTACCCATTGAAAACCCGAATAATATCAAATTTAATGTCAGTGATGTGGATTTAGATATCTATGTAAATAGTTTGAAATTGGGAAAAGTCACACGGATGGAGAAAGTGCATATTCCAAAAAACTCAAAACAAATCTATGCCATAAAGCTGGATGTTAAAATGAAGGATCTTGGTGTTTCTGCCCTTTCAGCTTTGAAACAATTAAAAAGTAAACATGTGATGCTAAAAATAGACGGGGATATCACGGTATCTAAGTTTATCATTATAAAAAAAGTAGAGGTAGATGTTGAGGATAATGTAAAAATTTGGTAGTTTAGCATGAGATTTAAAACAATATAAACATGGGAAAATTAAACATTAGTCTCTTGATCTCTTTTTTGTTGGTGTTATCAGCTTCGGCACAACAAGTCCCTGATAAGCCTTCGGAGCCATCGGGAAATGGCATTGAGCCGGAAGAAGTCAGGTATTTTACAAGTGAGGTTTTTGGTGATGATGTGATCATTAACCAGGACAGTGAGTTGGAAAAACTGATTGGTATGCGAATGTCCATACTAAAAAAGCAAAAAGGTTTTTCAGGATACAGGATCCGTTTTTTTGCAAGTGTAGGACGTGGTGCCAGAAAAGCGGCAAACAATTTCCGGATGGATTTTAAAGAAGAGCATCCTGAGCTTGAAGCATATTTGGTTTATGATAATCCCAATTGGGAAATACATGCCGGTGATTTTCGTGATCGCTTTGAAGCAAAACATTATCTAAAAAAACTGTCAGAAGATTATCCGAAGGCTTTTATTGTTTCATCCATTGTTGAATTTCCAGAACTACAGCCGTAATGCGAACAGTTGAGCAGTTGAAAAACATTGCATATGAGATAAGAAAAGATGTGCTTATTTCCCTCCATGAAGCCGGTTCCGGTCATCTGGGAGGATCCCTGGGCGTGAGTGATATATTTACGGTTTTGTATTTCCATTTCCTTCGTCATGATCCACAAAATCCAGGATGGCCTGAAAGAGACCGCCTGGTATTATCTATTGGGCATGTAGCTCCGACACTGTATGCCTGTTTGGCCAGGGCCGGATATTTTGACCGCCAGGAATTGATGTCCCTCAGAAAACTGGGGTCCATGCTCCAGGGGCATCCCGCCACAGAACACAATGTGCCTGGATTGGAAACCACCGCCGGTTCGCTTGGTCAGGGCTTGTCTATTGCTGTTGGTATGGCCTTGGCTGATAAAATTGATAACAAAGACAGACGTGTTGTCAGTATTCTTGGCGACGGCGAATTGCAGGAAGGAAGTGTCTGGGAAGCCGCAATGAGTGCAGGCCATTATAAATTAAGTAAGCTCACTGCCATCGTTGACCGAAACAAGGTGCAAATTGATGGTGATACAGAAAAGGTGATGCGCCTTGAGCCATTAAAATCCAAATGGGAAAGTTTTAACTGGCATGTGCTGGAATGTGATGGAAATAATATCAATGATATCATTAAAGTTTTAAATCAGGCTGATAACATTAAAGAAAAACCTGTTGTTGTTTTGGCTAAAACCAAAATGGGAGCAGGGGTAAGGAGTATTGAAAATGACCATACATGGCACGGAAAACCACCTCAAAGTGAAAAACAACTAAACATGTTTTTGAAAGAACTTGGTTAAAAAAACATGGTAAAGATCTTAATATAAGACCGGATGGTTCATGAGAATCCTAATTTAGTTCAACTCAGGATCTTCCGGGAAATTGCGCCAAATTTTATATTTTTCATCCACGAAATTTAATGAGCGGCTCCATTTTGAATTAATGTCAGAAAACACAAATTTCGTTGGTACTTTGGCAACAAGCCATGCCCCTTCATTCAATTCATCTTTCAGTTGGCCTTCTGTCCAGCCGGAATAACCAAGGAAAAACATGATTTTCTCAGGTTTTAAAACCCCTGCTTGCAGCATCTCTTTTACAGATGAAAACTCACCGCCCCACCAGAGGTCTTTTGTTACCTGAACAGCGCCTTTTATCAAATCTCCGTAGGAATGCAAATAAAATAGCTTTTCTGTATCAACCGGCCCGCCAAGATACACATTAAAATTGGCTGTGTTATCCCCGGAAAGTACTTTATCCAACTCTATTCCGGCGGGTTTATTCAGTATGAGGCCCGCGTGTTTATTATCTACATCATCAACAAGCAACACAACCGACCGGCTGAATATCACATCAGGCAAAATGGGCTCGGCTATCAGCAATCTCCCCTTAACAGGATCCATTGTGGCCCCTTTTGCTTTGAATATGTCCATATCAAGTTTCATACGGTGCAAGATACAACTTTTTTACATGGAATCCTGAGCAAAACCCCTAAATTTTTCTTAATTATACATAAAACA
>JBNJGX010000189.1:0-1143 GCA_051748025.1 Bacteroidota bacterium | reverse complement strand
TGAAAGACAACTACTGCCTAAGAAGCTTGCGAAGGGCGGCTGTACCGGATTTACTTGCTTTTATCGCATCACCGTTTTTCATTGTCACACTCAGCGTTTCCTTTGTATAAGGCTCAATCTCTGCAATGAAATCCATGTTAATGATATGGCTCCGATGGATTCGTATAAAATTATCCGGGAGATGCTGTTCAAAATACGCCATGGTTTTCCCTTTCAGGTACCGTTCTTTTCCGGTGTTAATCATCACATAATCGTCTTCAGCACATATATGTTGAATGTCATCCGGTTTAAGCAGACACACTTTTCTGCCCTTTTTCACCACTACTTTATCCAGCGTTTCCTTTTGATCATCGTTATAGGATTTCAGGCGATTGATTGCATCCCTTGACAAGCTACGTTCCCTGTATTTGTCCAGTGCTTGCTGCAACCGCAATTTGTCAAAAGGCTTCATGAGGTAATCCACAGCGTTGATCTCAAAAGCTTTCAGGGCATATTCATCATAAGCCGTGGTAAAGATTACGGCCGGCGGGTCATCCAAAAGCTCCAGCATTTCAAAACCGTTTAGTTTCGGCATTTGTACATCCAGAAGTATCAATTCAGGCTTCAAATCAGCTATGGCCTTCATGGCTTCAAATCCATTGGCGGCTTCACCAGTGATTTCCACACCATCTATGCCTGAAAGGTACGCTTTCAATAAATCACGGGCCGGTTTTTCATCATCAACGATCAGAATTTTCATAACTTAGCTTATTTGGAATGTATAAATCAACAATAAATCTATCCTCCGTTTTGTTTACCATGAGCAGATCCGGCACACCATACAACAATTCAAGCCGCTTTCGCACGCTGCTGATGCCAATCCCTTCCCCTTTTCGTACAGGCGCATCAGCATCGAAATTGTTCTCAATACGTATATGCAGGTTGCCGGAACTACAACTCACCTGCGTTTTTACCCTAATATCATCATCGCTTTCATAAACACCGTGTTTAACCGCATTTTCATAAAACGGCTGCAGGCACAACACGGGGATTTTTATGGATTGACATGATGCCGGGACATCGAACACAAACTGCAGCTTCTCACCAAAACGTGCCTGTTCGATCTCAAGGTACCGGCGGCAGTTTTCAATCTCATCCTTAAGC
>JBNJGX010000188.1:0-5436 GCA_051748025.1 Bacteroidota bacterium | reverse complement strand
TCCGGGTATCTGTTCCGCCGGTAAGGGTTACCGGCATATCAGGATGCCATTTCAGCATTAAATCTACCTCTTTCTTAAAAAGATTAAAATAATCGTGGGCCAGTTTTTCTACAGGATCATCCAATGCTTTGATTCTTATTTTATTAAAATACTTTATTGTGGGGTTTTGCTTTGAACTTATTTTCATTCTGCAATTAGGGCGAATGATATGGATGTTTTTTAATAATGTATGCCTGTTTTGGGTGTGCCCAAGTATCAGATATTCAGCAAATGCTTTGGCATTAGGCATTTTTGCATTTTTTAATTTTAAAAGGGGCTGGTATTCATTGCAAAAAGCAAAAATTCGTTCATCATTATAATAAAAGAGCGGATAAAATCCAAAAACATCGCTGGTAATGAATAACTTGTTCTTTACTGTGTCGTATAAAGTGAGATTGTAAGAGCCCTTTAGTGAGTCAAGGTTTTGGGATATATTGCTTTCTTGATTGGAAATAATATATTTCAAAATTTGTCCGCTCAGATCTTCTCCATCATTTTTAGGTAAAGTGCTAAGGTATGGTGACCCTGAATATGAAATAAAAGTGTTATTATTAACCAAATAACTGGTCTGGTCGTGTTTTTGTTTTTTTATAAGTAAACATAAATTGTTGATGTTTTTTTTGATTATTTCTTCGTGATCATTTCTGTCTGTAAATTCCTGCATGGCAGAAAGAATATCACCTGTTTCCTCATTATCCTTTTTATAATAAATGCCGAAATGATGTATCATACATTGATTTTTGATTTTAAAAATAATAAAATAAGTTGTATGAAATAATATTTTAATGAGGTGTCCTGAAAATGATTTGAAATTTGATTTATAACGCAGTAATCGGACATTAGGACAGACTCTATTTAGTCATCAAATTCAACTTCTAATGGCAAGTTAATATAACCTTGCATTTTTGAAACTTCCAGCGATTGTTCCGATTCAATGTTGACATAAACCAGGTTTGGATACCCGTATAAAACCTGATAATTTTCATCAATAGTGAATATCCCTATTATGTATTCATTGGCATTAAAAGTATAGCTGGGAATGGTAATTTTGCATTTTAGGGAAGTTGATTTTTTTACAGATTCCAGTGTAATATTATGGGTAACCAAAATAACATCGTATTGATCTTTTATTATTAAAACCATATAAATGTCGAATAATGCAAAATATTGAATGTTCAAATTTATTATAATGTCTTCTTTTGTAATTAATTTATTATTTTGGTTATTAGTATTAAATATCTTAAATGAAGTAATGTCAAAGCTTGTTAGAGTATCATAATTTATAATGTTTTTTTTGTCTTTTAATTGAAGCTCATCCATTTTTAGTGTTTGCGCTTTTTCTTTACCAATGGTACTGACCATCTTTTTATGTTCTATAATAGTTTGGGATGGCGTACCGCAAAATACTTTTTCCCCTTTATTTAACAACATCATTTTATTAATTACAGGTGAAATAAAGTCAGGTGAGTGGGTAACAATGCATAAAGTTTTTCTTTTTTTCTTCAGTGCCTTTATTATTGACAAAGCCTTTCCCCTGAATTTAATATCCCCCACACTTAACACTTCATCAAATAAATATATGTCTGCATCAATGTGTATTACCACTGCAAATGCAAGCCGCATATACATCCCGCTGCTATATTGCTTTACCGGGGTATCCAGGAACCCGGGAAAACCAAATAATTCCACAATTTTGTTAAATTTGGTATTGACTTCTTTTTTTTTCATGCCATGCAGGCGGGCATTCAGGAATATATTTTCCCTGCCGCTTAAATCCGGGTTAAATCCCGTGCCAACTTCCAGTATCGAGGCAACTTTTCCGTTAATTTCAACTGTGCCGCTGTCAGGGGCTGTAATTTCACTCAGTATTTTAAGCAATGTACTTTTTCCTGAGCCGTTCGGGCCTATAACACCTATAACTTCTCCCTGGTAAATGTCAAGGCTGAGATTATCAAGGGCAGTGATGTTTTTGGATTTTATATTACCTCCGCTTAGCGCATATTTTTTTATCAGATGCCTGATTTTTATGGCAATTGCTTTATCAGATGATGTCGGCATAGTGTTTTTCTTTTTTTCTGAAATTATGCCATCCCCACAAAAATAGTATGGCCATTGGTATCAAGCTGATAAGATATAGTGGTTCAGGCAAAGGGCTTCCGAACATGGCCCATCGCATACCCTTAATCGCAAAAGCTGCCGGATTGATGTATAAAATAAACTCAAGCTTTGCAGGAACTATGGTTGACGGGTAAAATACCGGGGTCATGAAAAATCCAAAATTAATCAAAAAGGGGATTAGCCGCGACAAATCACGAAAGCGTACGGATAAGCTTGATATCCATAGTCCAATTGATAACCCGCTGAAAATAAGTAGAAGTAAAAATAAGGGCACGGTTAACATTTCAGTACGCAATGGCATTTTCCAAAACAGCATAAGCACAAGGGCTACACAAAATGCAATGAAAAAATCCAGTAAGCCTGGCAATGTTTTGCTTAAAGGTAGTATAACGCGTGGAAAATATATTTTGGTGATAAGGTGTTGGGATGCAATAAGTGAATTTCCGGCTTCCTGTACCAGCCCTGAAAAATATACCCATGGTATTAAACCTGTCAGAACGAAAAGGGGGAAAGGGATGTTTCCGGTATCTACATTAATGATAATGCCGAAAATCAGCCAGTAAAGCAATGTGGCAAGCAGAATCTGAATCAGGCTGATGAAATATCCCAGCCAGGTTTGAGCATGACGTCCCTTGATCTCACTGCCTGCCAGATTAAAAGCGAGGCTCGCATTGTTAAGACTGCGTGTAAGGTAAAACAAAGGCGCATCTGGTTCTGAACTGATTTGCCTTTTTTTCTTATGTGTGTCAGACTGACCGGAACCCATACATTGCTTGTTAAACATTCACATGCAAAGATAATGATAAATACGGTTTGATTGGCAAGGTACCGGTATTTATTGTCCCAAAATCATTGATAAATGAAGGGTACTTGTAAATGCCATTGATGAACAAAGCAAGGGAAGAGGAAAAGCGTAAGAATACAAAGTTAGGTTATGGTTTTTCGCAATCATTATTAAATGATGGGCTATATTAAAAATCATTGTTGTTTCAAATATTTTGTTATATTGAAAAAAATTATAAGGTTATGAACTCATTGATATTTTTACCCTAATGCTTCGGTGCAGATTTGGTGTTTTAAATTTAAATAATTTTGGCTGCATTTCGGCATAGCTCACTTCGACTGGGCTTACTTCGGCAGGCTCAGTACAGCTCAGTGCGGCGCAGCACATCGCTCCGCTCACTACAACGCAAGCTTGAGCTCTGCCCTCGTTTGACTTCGTCTTCTTCCTCCTTGCAAGGCATAGTCAAAGCAACCTTTCGGCTTCGCTTATCTCGGCTATCGCACTTCGACTGTCGCTCAGCACACCGCTCGATACATCGCAGGATGGCAGCTTTGCCTCTGCACTTGCTTCGTTCGTCAGTTGCACAAAATTTGCACAAAATTTCATTCATATTCACAGAAAAAATCTGTGCAAATTTGTGTAATCCCTGACTGCCAATAGGCAGGTGTGGCAAAACAGATATAATAAGGACTGATTAATTACAACAAAAAAAAAGGTCCACGATTTGTGAACCTTTTTTTAAAAATCCGATAACTTAATGCTAATTAACAATCAATTTTACGGTATAATCATTTTTATTGGTTGTAACATGAAGCATATAATGGCCTTCAGGTAAATCATTAACATTAATATCAAGCATGGTTTTGTTTACCTGTTTTCGGAGAATAGTGCGTCCGGTAAGGTCAAACATTTGAATTTTACTTATTCGATCTCCGGATTCTATATAAACAATATCAGATGCAGGATTTGGATAAATATTCAGGTCATTGTTTTTATTATCGACAATGCCGACTTCTTCATCCACAATCACATCAACTTCACCTTGAAGTCCATCTGTATTGATAATTCCAGGTTCCAGTGTGAGATCACCATATATGGTGTAAGTTCCGGCTGTGTTGCCATCATAACTGCCCTGGTTCCAGGTAACGGCAAGCGTATCTGTGCTTGAATCATCAAGTGTGACACCCAGTGAATCCGGAAGTGGTACATCTCCAAAGGCAGTACCAAAATCAACTGTGATGTCAGTGAGCGTTTCTACAGATGCAATATTAAGTTCTTCAGGTTCTGTATAATCCAACCAAACGCTGTCAACGGTTACAGAGCTCCCTTCTATGAACACGTCATTATCCATCAAATTTGATGGTGAAATAACAATGTTCATGGAATCCGGGTTCTCAGTTGAAGTCCAGTCTATCGGGATTTCAAATTCTGTCCATGTATCAACGATATCGGCTGAGTACATTATACCCCATCCGATGGTGTCACGTTCTCCGTTGGTATCATTCCATTTAGATAAACCAATGGCAATCATGGCAGAATCACCGGGCTCTGGTGCTGCTTTAAAATACCCTTTCAGTTTAACCGGCCTGTCCGTAAACGGTAATCCGCCTTCAATGCTGCCGGATTGTGTCGCAAGATCAAGGACAAACTCGCCAAGGGTAATGATTCCGGGAATTGTTGAAGGACTTCCCATTACATCTTGTGTGACATTGGTTGCTTTTGCAGCATAATCCCCACTATATACATCCGTATCTACCTGTGTTACGGTGTTGAATTCTGCTTGGGATAAGCCCAGGTCAATAACATAATTGGATGTTCCCCAGTCAACGGGATCATTGTAATCCGGGAAATCTGCATTTGCCTCCCAGTTTTCAAAATCATTGTTGGGAATGGTTTGTGCGAATAAACCAAAACTTAACGCCAATAATCCAAAACTTAGTACGAATTTTTTCATAATTTTCATCTTTTTTTGTTAATTAATACAAATTAAATAAATTTTCTAAGCATAAAAAAATGTATTTCCCAAAATATCTGAAACATACATTTTCAGTTGTTTCAATTGTCTTTTTCTTTAATCGCAAACATCATCTATATGCTAATTAACAATCAATTTTACGGTATAATTATCTTTATTGGTTGTGATGTTAAGCATATAATAGCCGTCCGGTAATGAACTAACATTAATTTTTGATGATTTGCTATTTATATTCTTTGTCATTAATGTCCTTCCGGTAATATCAATCAGCATAATGTCTTTTATCATATGTTGTGCTTCAACATTAACCAGGTTGGAAGCAGGGGTGGGAAATATTTTTACATTTTTATGGGAATTGTCAGTGATTGAACTTGGTTCATCCACGATAACATTGACTTCTGCCATCAAATCATCCGGATTTGCGATACCTGATATCAGGATCAGTTCACCTTCAATTGGGTATGTGCCTTGTGTATTTCCGTCATAACTGCCTTCCAGCCAGTTTACTCCCAGCGAGTCT
>JBNJGX010000187.1:0-5468 GCA_051748025.1 Bacteroidota bacterium | reverse complement strand
TATTGAAGGGCCATTGATGCAGGGAATGGAAACAGTTGGTGAAGCTTTTGAAAAAGGAAAAATGTTTCTGCCGCAGGTGGTAAAAACAGCACGGGTTATGAAAAAAGCCGTGGCCCACTTAATGCCGTACATTGAAAAAGAAAACAAAACGCTTGAGTCTAAACCCAAAGCAAAAATCTTGCTGGCAACAGTAAAAGGGGATGTCCATGATATCGGAAAAAATATCCTTTCCCTTGTACTTCGCTGCAATAATTATGAAGTCATTGATTTAGGTGTAATGGTTGACAACGAAACCATCATCCATAATATCGAAACCAAACAACCGGATATTGTGGGAGTCAGCGGCCTGGTTACCCCATCACTGAATTATATGGCAAAACTGGCATCCGACCTTGAAGAAAACAAGTTTAATGTCCCCCTAATACTCGGTGGAGCTACGACATCAGAAAAACATACGGCCATTAAAGTAGCGCCCCTTTATTCAGGCCTGGTATTGCATGGAAAAGATGCATCAAGCAGTGTTTTACAGATCAACAGATTAACTGATAACAACGCAGAAGCATTTAAAAAACAGATTAAAGAGAAACAGGATGCGATCAGAAAGGATTTCCGTCAGCAAAAAAACATTGCACGGAAAGCATTAAAATCCATCAGCCTTAAAGAGGCACGTGACAAATCACTGGATATTAATTTCAAAAAGAACCAGCCCCCTAAACCTGCATTCCTTGGTGTTAAATTAATCGATGATTACCGTATTGAAGACATCAGGCCTTATATTGACTGGAAAATGTTCTTTGCTGCCTGGGGCATAAAAGGAAAATACCCTGATATACTGAAATTAAAGAATAATAAAGGTGTACAAGCAAGGAAATTGCATGATGAAGCAAAAGTGTTACTGGATGAAATGGTCAGGAATCAGCGGGTTGTCCCCAGGGCCATTATCGGCATCTTCCCGGCAGCATCACGCTCAGATGATATCCTGATCTTTGAAAATGACAAACGTAAACAGGTCAGGACAATTCTGCACATGTTACGACAACAGAACGGAAGTGCTGAAAAAGACAAATACATTTCCCTGAGCGATTATATTGCACCCGAAAATTCCGGAAGTAAGGATTATATAGGCATGTTTGCTGCAAGTGTGGGTTTTGGAGCTGATGAGATAATTGAAAATTTCAAAGCACAAAATGATGCATACAACAGTGTTATGTTCCGCCTGCTTTGTGACAGGTTAACAGAGGCTTTTTCGGATATTCTGCATCATAAAATAGAATATGAACTATGGGGATATAACCATGATAAATCATCCGGCAACCATCAAATTCTGAAAAAGGGCTTTACCGGTATCAGGCCGGCTCCGGGGTATCCCACTTGCCCTGATCATAGCTTAAAAGCAGATATATTCAGGTTGCTTGATGTGCAAAAATCCATTGGCATAGAACTAACTGAAACGTATGCCATGAAACCTGCAAGCTCTGTCTGTGGTTGTTATTTTGCACATCCGGAATCAAAATACTTTACCCTTGGTAAAATTTCCCGGGATCAGATTGAAGATTATGCAAAACGAAAAAAGATAAATCCGGAACTGGCTGAAACACTGTTTAAGCCTTATCTGGATTACAAAACATATTAAGATACGATTTTTCTATATGAGAATTACTGAAATATTTAAACATAATAAACTGACTTTTTCTTTTGAGTTTTTTCCGCCCAAAAACCTCAACAGGGCGGTTAGGTTTGGCATTAACGCAGGTCAGCTAATGAAATTAAAGCCTTCGTTTGTCAGTGTTACTTACGGGGCTGACGGTTCATCAAGGAATAATACCTTTGAAATGGTTGACCTTTTCCAGAACGACTTAAAATTCAATTGCATGAGCCATTATACCTGTGTGAATGCAACAAAAGAAAAAATAGCTTATGACATGCGGACTTTACAGGATATGGGCATTGAAAACCTTATGCTTTTACGGGGTGATCCCCCAAAAGAACTGGATAAATGTCCCCCAAACCCTGATGGTATTGACTATGCCAGCGACCTTATAAGGTTTGTCAAGGAGCATTATGATTTTTGTGTTGGAGCAGCGGCTTATCCGGAAAAACACCTGGAAGCAAGGTCAATGGAAGAAGATTTGATCAACCTCAGGATAAAAGCCGATGCCGGTGCTGAGTTTTTCATTACGCAAATGTTTTTTGACAACAAATATTACTGGGAATTTGTCAACAAGGCTGTCCAAAAAGGCATTAACCAACGTATTATTCCCGGGATCATTCCTATCAACAGTTATAAACAAATTAAAAAATTTGCGAAAATTTCCGGTGCCGCCATACCGGATTCCATACATAAAAAGATGGAACCGGTAAAAGATGACCCGGATAAAGTGTATAAAATCGGTTTGGACCTGGCCATTGAACAATGTTCAAACCTGCTTGAAAATGGCGCCCCCGGGATTCATTTTTTTACATTAAATAAATCCAGGGCTGCTGTTGATTTGTATGAACAATTGTCTAAAAATGGCTTTGAAGAATTTGGAGATAAGTATAAAAACAGTTTTTCACCGCATTTACCTTTATAAATTAATTTATTACGAAACACATAAAAAACAACTATTATGAATTTTGATCTAAGTAAAATTTCTGAGATGGTCACACAGGGAAAAATTGATGACCTGTTAACCTTGACAAAAGAAGGCATGGAAAATGATGATGTTAGTGCTGATGTTATTCTTAACAAAGGCTTGCTGCCCGGTATGGACACTGTCGGACAACGCTGGAAAAACGGTGATATGTTTATGCCTGAAGTCTTGCGTTCAGCCAAAGCTATGGGTAAAGCCATGGATATCATCAGGCCGAAATTAACAAAAGACGCCGTGGGAAATGCCGGAAAAATGGTGATAGGCACAGTAGCCGGTGATTTGCATGATATTGGTAAAGACCTGGCAGGCATGATGTTCGAAGGTGCAGGCTATGAAGTTATTAACCTGGGTATTGACCAGCCAAACGAAAGCTTTGTTAAAGCTGCCGTTGAGCACAAACCTGATGTTCTGGGTATGTCTGCGTTATTAACCACAACCATGCCACGTATGGGTGAGGTGATTAATTCACTTAAAGAATCCGGCATCAGGGACCAAATGGCAATTATTATTGGCGGGGCTCCTGTTACAAAAGAATTTGCTGATGAAATCGGGGCTGATTTATATGCACCCAATGCAGGAACTGCCGTCGATCTGACGAAAAAATACCTGGAAGAAAAAAAATAATGCAGTAGCTGCTTAAATAAGCTGCGTGTAAATCAGTTATATTATTAACCTTTTAATTTTAATATGAATGAAAATAAATCAGACAATAAATAAATCTACACAATTCCGTGTGTTATCGGAAGACCAGATTGAGCGCATTTATTTTGCTGCTCTGGAAGTTCTGGAAAGCACCGGATCACAAGTTTTTCACGAGGGTGCTCTCGATTTATTTAAAAACAGCAATGCTGTGGTAAACGGAAACACGGTGAAAGTACCAGCTTCTATGGTGAAAGAAGCCCTCAATTTTTACCCCGAAAAAATATCCCTCAAAGGCCGTAGCGGCGAACGTTCGCTGCATTTACAAAAAGATAACGTGGCTTTTGGCACGGGCTCAGACCTGCCTTTTACCTATGACCGTGAAACAGGGGAACGCCGGCGTACAAAATTTCAGGATGTATCAAACGCCGCCAAAATCGTGGATGCTTTATCAAATTATGACTTTTTCATGTCTCATGGTATTGTAGGCGATGCACCAAATCCGCAAACCTATGACAGACATCAATTCAGGGCGATGATTGAAAACTGCACCAAACCTATGGTGCTTACCAGTGTTGATGGTGAAGGCCTCGAAGACCTGTGGAAAATGGGATGCCTTGTCCAGGGTGGTGAAGAAGCATTTAGGCTCAATCCCTTATTTGTGGCATACATCGAACCCATCTCACCCCTGAAAAATGACCGGACAGCGGTGGAAAAACTGCTTTTTGCAGCCGAAAAGAAAATCCCGGCAATGTACACCCCATGCCCCAGTTCCGGAGCAACAGCACCGGCCACAATTGCAGGCATGCTTGTACAGTCGCTGGCAGAAACATTGCTTGCCAGTGTGCTTTGTCATCTTAAAAGCCCGGGCATGCCACTGATTATGGGTGGAGTTACTACATTGCTGGATATGAAAAAATCAACATATTCATACGGTGCTCCTGAGTTGTCTCTGGCTTCTGCGGCAAACACTGATATTTCCAAATGGCTGAATCTCATTATGTTTAGCACAGGCGGATGCACCGATGCTAAAATCCTGGATGAACAGGCCGCTTCAGAACAAATGATGAACCTTTTCTATTCATATCTGTCCGGCGCTAACCTGGTGCATGATGTTGGATATATTGACCACGGTACAAATGCATCACTCGAAAGCCTGGTTCTGAACCAGGAAATGATCGGAATGGTGAAACAATTCGGCAAAGGAATAAATACCGACGATGAACACCTTGCACTCGAATTGATCGAAAAACAAGGCCCTGCCGGCGAATATGTTACCACTGATCATACCTTTGAACATTGGAAAGAATGGTATTTGCCCGATTTGCAAGACCGCAGTGATTATGAAACCTGGGTCAGTAACGGGTCAAAAACCATGCTTGATCGTGTCAAACAACGTACACAGGAGTTGCTGGATGATTATCAGCCCGAACCCCTGGATGATAAATTAAAAAATGAATTGAAGAAAATTTGTGATGATGCTGATGAACGTCACGCCTAACCCGGATAAACCGCCCGCCTGCCGGACGGGCAGGGAAATCTCAAAATCCAAAAAACAAAACTCAAAGTAAATTCCAAATTACAAGCATGAAACACGAAGGCACGATAGCACGATGGCACGATGGGGCGAGTTGGCGAACACGAAACACGGAACACGGAACGTCTCACGATGATTTAAAATTTATGAAGTTAGTTTTCCTGCTTCCCTGGTAGATAATTTGGAATTTTGATTTTTGAACTTTGAACTTGGGATTTTTTGCCAAAATTTATAAGAAAAAAATTAAGACACTAAAATTTTGATAATATGAGCGCAAGAACAAATTATACCGAACAACAAAGCCCGCATTTTCAGATATTGTCTGAAAACCAAAAAGAGCGGATATATAACGGGATGTTACGTACTTTGCAATACACTGGTGCCAATGTACATCACGAAGGTGCACGTGAATTGTTTAAAAAAGCCGGTTGTAAAATTGACGGTATCAGGGTATATTTTCCACCGGAAGTGATTCTCAACGCATTGGCAACTTTGCCGCCCGTAACTGAAATATTCCCGTGGAATGGTGATGAATCAAAAAAGATTACCGTTGAAAAAAACAGGAGTTATTTCGGCCCCGGCCCGACACCACCCAATTTTATAGATACCGAAACCCTTGAAAGGCGTCCTTACTTACGGAAAGATGCAAGTATCGTAGC
>JBNJGX010000186.1:0-5469 GCA_051748025.1 Bacteroidota bacterium | reverse complement strand
ACTTTTGGGTTATCAACATTGTTAACATGTTTAAAATACAGGCTTCCCAATTGTCCATACTGGTATAGCACATCAGGTTTGCTGTCAGGGTTAAGCCCCACATCCAAAAGAAGGTTACTTTTTCCGTTCAGTGTTGGGTAACAAGCTGCTATTGCAGGCCTCAACACGCCCGGGATCGGCTTAATGGTTTGCATTGCCCCGACAAACATAGCACCTGTATTACCGGCACTGGCAAAACCATCAATTTCTGCATTTGCCAAATATCTGTATCCCACAACCATGCTGGCTTTTGCTTTTTTCACAAAAGCCATGGATGGATAATCCTGCATACGAATTACCTCCGGTGCATGTACAATTGTAAAATTACCGGAACTAACATTTTCTTTGTAGAGTAAATCCTCTATTAGCTCCCCATGACCAAATAAAACCAAATGGTCATCAGCATCCAAACTTTGGCGGGCAAGCACTGCTCCTTTGATACAAACTTCAGGAGCAAAATCTCCGCCCATTATATCCAGTCCGATTCGCATTAAAAAACCACTAACCTACTTCAACGTCTTTATCAATCACCAGTTGTCCCCGGTAATGTCCGCAATCAGGGCATACATGATGTGATTTAATGGTAGCGCCACAATTTTGACATGTTGACATGGTAGCGGCTTTTGCTTTATAATGTGTTCTGCGCTTGTCTCTCCTGGTTTTCGATTGTTTTCGTTTAGGATGTGCCATTTTTACCTTTGTTTTTATTTAATAATTCAATTAATTCTTCTTTCCATTTTTCATTTGTTGATGATTCTGATCCTTCCGGGGCATTTGGATTATTAACCGGTTCAGATTCACCATCAATATATTTTGTAACCTCCGGGTTACATGTTGAATTACCATCTGCATCCAACGGATGTACCCGCTTAATCGGTAAACTTAATATTACCATTTCAAAAATAAAATAAGCAATATCAATGTAATCACTTTCACTGTGCAAATTTACATAATCTGCATTTAGGTTAAAATTTGTCTCATCAGCCATACGTACAACAATCTCCTGATGCAAATCAAAATAATGTACATAATAATCAAGGCATCTGTCACATTGTATCTCTGACTGTCCTTTTACATTCAAATCAAGTAACAACTGGTCTGTTTGCTTGTCAAGGATAAGGGTAACATATAAATCAGGATTATACAGCTCATCATTATCAAAACGATCGAACAATGCCTTGCCGGCCTGAAAATCTAATGAATGCTTCCCATTCTCAAGCGAATTCAATTGTATCTGATATGTTTTGTCCTGTTTACTCATACCGGTAAAAAATTGACTGCAAACATAATAAATTCATTCCACACACGGGTACATGAATTTGCAAAATTACCAAAATTTTTCCATTTCCTTATAATGTGGGCAAATCCCCGCTGGGAAACACCCTGCGGGGTCGGTCTTCGCCTTCTATCTGCCGTCTGCTCTGCCTGCCAGCCGTGTATGGTTTTTAAGGGAGGCAGGCTGGTGGCTGCAGTAATGCTGAAAACAGGAGCTTCTCACGTCGCTCTGTTTTCAGCACAGCAGCAGCACCTCGCAGCCGGCAGGCTAATCCCTGACTGCCGTCAGGCAGGCGGCTACGCCCTTTTGCATGTATGTCAACATCATAAAAATAACTGTTACCAAAAAACAACTTATACCAAGTTGCGTTCAATCATGCAATATTAAATAGTGTGTGTCCATAAAGTCGAACATTTATCTATAATTGAATAATGGAGAATAATCAGTCCGGAGTCCGAAGACCGAAGACCGAAGTAAAGCATACACTTTTAAAGTGAAAATTAATTAATGTGATATCTTCGGACTTCCGTCTTCCGTCTTCCGTCTTCCGACTTATATTTATATAAGCTGTACTTTATTGACAGACCCTAAATATATTTATTTCAATTTTGGTATCCTTGAACCGTCTGTATTTCAGCATAATGCCGATTGCTGTTCAATATAATTTTTTAGGAACGGTAGTGAACTAAAATTATAAACTTGCCCGGCGCCTGCCTGTTGGCAGGCAGGATAGACGGGATTGAACACATATCGGTATTAAAAAATCACAAAATAATAAGATTTACACCATAAAAACCATACAATTTATTCAACTGGTAAGTTTTAATGATATCCGGATGGTGGTACCACTTTTGGGATCAGAACTTTTAACAATGATCTTCCCTTTATGATACTCTTCTATAATGCGCCTGGAAAGCGATAACCCAAGCCCCCATCCACGTTCTTTGGTTGTATATCCGGGGTTGAATATGGTTTTTTGTTTTGATTTCGGAATGCTTTTTCCATGGTCTGAAACATCAATATACACCTGATTTTCTGATCTGGACACATTGATGTCTATCTTTCCCTCACCACCCATGGCATCTATGGCATTCTTGCACAAATTTTCAATTACCCATTCAAACAGATTCTTATTTATTGAAACCACTATATCAGGATCTGTATCAAAGTTGATATTAAAGCTTATCTTATTTGACGACCGGCTTTGAAGGTATGCAACTGATTCTTCAAGTGAATCTTTAAGTTTTACAGGAGACAATGATGGTTGTGACCCGATCTTGGAAAAACGCTCGGCTACTTTTTCCAGGCGCTTAACATCTTCTTCCACTTCTTTTAAAGTTGGATTATCCGGATTTTCCATTTTTAATACTTCAACCCAGCCCAATAATGAGCTAATGGGTGTACCGAGTTGATGTGCCGTTTCCCGCGACATACCAAGCCAGACATGATTTTGTTCCGATTTCCGTGATATACTGAAAGCAAAATATGACACCAGTATGAACAAACTGATGATGGCAAGTTGTACAAAAGGATAATAATACAATTGTTTAAGCAATGTGGAATCTTTATAATAAATATAATTTTTCCTGCCATTGATCAATTCTATCACAATGGGTTCCTTTTTCTTTTTCATCTCTTCCAGGACATTTTGCCTGTAACGGGGATTCTCCATCTTCACCGAATCAACATTGCGGTAAGAAATGATGCTGTCATTTTCATCCACAAGCATTACCGGGATAGTCTTGTTGCTGAGCAATACCTGAAAAATAAATGAAATGTCCTGGTTGGGGTTGGCTTTTTGAATTTCCTTGTTTGCTTGTGCCCAAAGCTCAACACGTTTCCTCTCTTCCTGCGAGAGTTTTTCCATTAAATTGTTGGTGTAAAAAAGTGACCCCGCCCCAATGAGTACCGCAACGAAAAACAACAACAGTTTCCAGCGTTTTTTCCTATTGTAAATGTTCTTTGCCATGCAATATCAACGCAAATTCAATTAAATTATTTGGTGTGTATCTGTAAAGTTTCTCTGTTTAAAATGCTTTTTTCTCATTACCAACTTAGTGTTTAACTGAATAAAACAAAAAATGACCGGATAAAACATGTTTTTATAATTAGCATTAAATGATGTTCATAAAAAGCTTAAGATAATTCTGATGCAAATTGTTGAATGTACCCTGATAATTCAGTTTGTCCGTCAATATGCATTTTTTTCCGAATACGATATCTCAAATTGGAGACTGTTCTTGTACTTCGGTTTGTAGCATCGGCTATTTCTTTGGTTGTCATTCCGAGATAAAGAAAAATACAAATTTTTAACTCGGCCTGAGTTAGGTCTGAATACTCATTTTTTAATGCTTCTACCAATTTATAATTAACATCGTACAATTTTTTATTAAAGTCATTTTTTGTGTCATTGAAATTCCCATTAATTTTAATAAACCTCATAATTTCGTTATACCATGTTTTTTGGTCATTCCGATCTTTACTTTGTATTTTCTTTATTTTGTTAACAAGCTTATTATAAAATGCCTCCATTTTGTTAATATAATGGCTTTTGGATAATAGTTCTTGTTTTTGCGATTCTAGTTGCATGTTGGCTTTTTCTTTCTCTTTTATTGCTAGCATTGCATTTTGCTTGTCGGAACGCCATTTTGAAAATATGAAATAAATAGCAAATAGCAAAATTAAAATTACGATAACGAAAATACCAATAAAATATATTTTATTAAGTTCTTGACGTTGCTCCCTATTTTGTAACTTATACAATTTTGTCTTCATTTTCTCTGATTCATAACGCTCCTGAATTTCCAGGACTTTACTATTTAACTGGGCATTGTAAACACTGTCTTTGATATCCATTATTTTCTGGGAGTATTCAACGGCGTCTTCAAAATTATTCATTGCCCTTGAAACAATAAAAAGGTTTTCGTAAACAACCTGTTTCTGTCCAAAACCTCTGTCAACACATATTTGGAGAGCATCTTGTAACAATTGATTGGCTTTTTTATATTCTTTTGTACCAATCAGTATCTCAGCCATGTTAATATAATTTAAGTAAACACCGTATTCGATATTATGGTTTTTACAAATTTCCAACGATTGCTTATAACAGTTTTTAGCATCTTCATTATCACCTAATATGTCAAGCAAATTTCCTTTGTTCATTAAGGTTTGAGCCAAAACATAATGGTTATTGATATCCATTGCGAGTTGTTCTGCATTATTTAAATAAATCATTGCAGAATCATATTCATTAAGGTTTTTATACGTCACACCCATTTCAGCATATACCCCTGCTACATGGTTTTTATCTTCGAGTTTTTTGTAATTTTCCAATGCCTTAAATAGATTTTGAAGGTTTTTGCGTTCAAAACCAAAATCGGCATTGACATGAGCAATGTTTTCATAAACCACACCTTTTTCAAAATAGCTGTCACGCTTATTTAACAGGATTTTAGCTGACTCAAGGTATTTAAGTGCATTTTCGTTATCCTCCAAATTCATTAGTACAGCAGCCATGTTAATATATAACCGGGCTAAAGACAACGTATCAGGAGCTGTTTTGTAAAATGCTTCGGCTTCTTTATAAAGATCAACCGCTTGTTTCCCTTTATCTTTTTCATCAAGGACATAAGCTAAAAACATGACATTTTCATGGTATTCCTGCTTAATGCTATTTTTTTCAGATAATTTCTTTGCTTCACCAATAAAATACTGTGCGGAATCCAGTTCTCCTTTTGATAAATAATACCTTGCCATGCGTTGATTTGTAAGCATGTGAACACATATTTGCCTGTGTTCTGATTTCTTACACTCAAAATTTTTAATAATATTGTAAACTTTATCGGGATTTTGTTCGATTTGTTTGTCAATGACATTTTGGGTTATTCTATTCATGAGGAGATTACAAGACATACTTGCCCCCATGTTGGATAATGATACCCCCAACATAAAAACAAATAATAAAACTAATTTTTTCATTACTTGCATATTCATATTGATTTTATTTTTACCATAATAAAAAGTTGCAGAGACATGTTGTCCGTCTCATTCTTTCCAATTGCATATTCCGGTGAAAGTGAACAGGGTATTCCGGTGAAAGTGAACACTTTTTCATTTCTGTAATTTTCGGGTTCAAAGTTATAAAAATATATTAG
>JBNJGX010000185.1:0-5523 GCA_051748025.1 Bacteroidota bacterium | reverse complement strand
GCTTTCGCTCAAAAAACTTTAACCAGGTACTGTCTTTATGTGTGCCATCGCCTGCAGTAAATGAATCTCCCAAACCAAGTATCCTGGTTTTTTCTTTCATGTTTTCCCAAACCCATGCCTTGTCACAGTAACCAAAATTGTTTGTTTTCCTTTTGAACATAAATTCATTACCATCAAAATCCAGATTAGTATCCGAAGGTGGATTTATATAGCATTCAGTATGTCGGGATAAAGAATAAAATGATTCATAATGACCAAATCTATCTTCTGCATAATTGGCAACCATCCCACTCAAACGAAGAAAAATTTCCACCAACATAAGCACGACAAAAGTACTGTGTAATGTTAATTTCCATTTTGGTGATATATGCCTGAATAAAAACGCCGCAATATACCAGAGCATCCCCCAGAAAATAATGCCTGTAAAAAAAACAAACGCTTTATAAGACAATAAGACAACAAAAACAACCTGAATTATGAGGGCAACACCCAACACAATTCCCCAGAATTTAAAACCTGTGATTTTCTGTAAAAAGGGATATTTATTTTTTAAAGTTGTTAATTCCATAATAAACAGACTATTATATGAATATTTGGCCTTAGGTTATGATTAAAATAATAAAACATTATAGCGAAAAAAGCTTGTCCTGCCATTAAAGATTGTTTAGCTGTGGGAATCAATACCCCATGATTTTATTATTTAACCCGTTTATCATCTCCAATCAATGCATTTTCTTTTATCCCTTCATAAATACCTTCAGCCATCAATTCATAACCCCTGGCATTATGGTGTCCGTCCTCTTTCCAATAATATTTATCAATGTTATTTTTTATGTCAGCCTGTTGATAATATTCATATAAATCAATAACAACAGCATTACCCATATTTAGTGTATCAATAAAATAATCATAAGGATTTATGTTTTCCCTTGCATAACCTATTGATGGATGAAAAACAAAAATTGCCTGTGCAGAATTATTCCGACAATAGGTTTGTACCGAATCCATTGCTTGTTTGATGATGGCAAAAGATTTGTTTTTTTTCTGCTTAAATTTTTTTTTATCAATCAACAATTTATTGAACTTCAAATTTATAAATACCCTCATTACATGGCTTGCTGCATAAGCAGGTTCCCACCAGTGAGATTTATAAATATTATTTTTGATTGGATCAAATCTCTCGAAACCGCCGCGAATTATTATATCATCTATATCTGAATCATTGATACACACAATAATCAAATTAGATTTGAACCTATTAAAAGTATTTCTCAGTTTGTAGGCTTCAAAAACCGGATCACTTCCGGTTATGCCCCCATTCATAAAATATAAACTTGTATCATTAAGCTTTCGCTCAAGGAATTTCAACCAGGTACTGTCATTATGTGTGCCAAAACCTTCTGTAAATGAATCCCCCAACGCAAGTATCCTTATTTTATCTTTCATATCCTTCCAATGCCATTCTTTATCCCTGTACCCCAGGTTATTACCTTTTCTGTCAAAGGAAAACTCCATGGCTTCAAATTTATCTAAATAATTTGCTTGATTTATAAAATACTCATTGTTTTGATCTATAAGTGGCAATTTATAAAAACCAAAACTTTCTTCGCTATAAGTGGCTTTCCATCCAATTAAACGCAGTAATATTTCAATCAGCAAGATTGTCAAAAATACACTGTGGATGATCATTTTTGAATTCTGCGAAGCACGGGAAAATATCAAAGCTATTATATACCAGATAATGCCCCAAAACAGCATACCAGTAAAAAACATAAACACCTGGAACTTAATAAAAAGTAAAATTTGGGCGATAAGGGTAATACTTAATACCCCCCCCCATAATCCTGGTTTTGTAAGATATTTAATAAAAACATTTTTATTTGTTAATTCACGGAACTCCATTCGTAAAAATTGATAAATTATGATGCAAAAGTAATAATCTAAAAATTTTTAAAACGATTAAAAACAAATTTTAGATGTCTAATTTTATTTAAGCTTTTATAAAACGACGATTTCTGTTTTTGTCGGACACTAATAATACAATATTAACATGATTTGAATTAATACCCCCAATATGATTATAATTCCCCAAAACTTTTCGCTTTTTAGTATGGCAAAAAACAAATGTTTTTTATCAATATGTTTTTTATCATTCTTTGAGTTTATCATCCATTTCAGGAAAATAATAAATTTCTTAAATCGCAAAAAGATAAATAAAACAAAGGTCATAATAATGATTACGAAAAGAAAAATTACAGAAATACCCTTTATAAATCCGCTACTTTTAAAAGATGAAATGTAAAGTGAAAAAATATTTATTTCAGGTTCAAAATAATTTAAAACATGCACATCTTTATTGAGCAGCATCTTATCTGATTGTATATTTCTTACTTTATCACAATGAATTATTTTCATATTTTTAAAAGATTTGCTTGAAATACCACGACTTTCAATAATGATGTCTTTAAGGTGTAAATTATTGTCAGAGTAGAACACTTTAGTTTGTTTACTCCGGTGAAGGATGATTTTTCTATTGTATGGAGTAATTCCATAGGCTTCAATTTTTTTAAAATTCTCATCAGATATGCCGGTAAACTGTATCTTAGCGGATTTGTAATATTTTACTTTGTTGAAAAATGAAATATGTGCAATCAAAAACAATACTGCAATGAAAGCAATGAAGCAAAATAAAAAGATTTTTTTCTTTTTATAAAACGTATGTGATTTACCCATCAATTTACAGTTATTTAAATCCATGTAATAAATACTCAAAGACCTTATGTTACAAAGATACTAAATGTAATGGATTTAATTTAACAATCTGATAACCTTGATGTTATTTATAGTGGACCCAATAGATGATGTTCTTTCATCCCTTCATAAATACCTTCAGCCATCAATTCATAACCCCTGGCATTATGGTGTCCGTCCTCTTTCCAATAATATTCATCAATGTTGTTTTTTATGTCAGCCTGTTGATAATATTCATATAAATCAATAACAACAGCATTACCCATATTTAGTGTATCAATAAAATAATCATAAGGATTACAATTTTTCAGCATACAATGTTGTGTGGGATGAAATACGAATACTGGCTTTGCAGTATTTTTTTGACAATAATACCTGACAGTATCCATTGCTTGCTTAATGACAGTAAATGATTTATCTTTTTCTTCACTAAACTTATCATTTTCAATCAAATATTCATTGTATTTTATTCTAAACATCAAGCGTAAAACATGACTTGCCGCATATATTGGTTCCCACCATGGCTTTTTTGTAAATTTCACCGTATTCCCATCAAATCTCTCAAAACCGCCACGAAAAACTATATCGTCAATATCAGTCTCATTAATACATGCAATGACATAGTCCGGCTTGAACTTTCCAAATGTATGTTT
The DNA here is from genome assembly GCA_051748025.1 of Bacteroidota bacterium. Taxonomy (GTDB): domain Bacteria; phylum Bacteroidota; class Bacteroidia; order Bacteroidales; family ML635J-15; genus JAQIBY01. The sequence goes on along the minus strand of JBNJGX010000185.1, from coordinate 2,119 downwards.
CAGTTTATATGCATCAAAAACCGGATCACTGCCGCATATACCGCCGTTCATAAAATAATAACTTGTATCATTTAGCATTCGTTCAAAGAATTTTAACCAGGTACTGTCAGTATGGGTGCCATCCCCTTCTGTAAATGAGTCTCCCAAAGCAAGTATCCTGGTTTTATCTTTCATCTCTTCCCAACGCCATTCTTTATCTCTGTAGCCCAAACTGTTTTCATTTCTTGCATAAGAAAATTCACCGGCTTCAAGTTTGTTTTGTCGATTACCAGGATTTATCCAGTATTCATTGTTTTGATGCACGAATGGCACTTTATAAAAACCATATCTTTTTTCAGTGTAAGTGGCTTTCCATCCGCTTAAACGCAGTAATATTTCAATCAGCAAGATTGTCAAAAATACACTGTGGATGATCATTTTTGAATTCTGCGAAGCACGGGAAAATATCAAAGCCATTATATACCAGATAATGCCCCAAAACAGCATACCAGTAACAAACACAAACGAATTGAATTTGACAATAAGCACAATTTGAGCTAAGAGGCCAACCCCCAATACCATACCCCAAAATTTAAAGCTTATAATTCTCTTTAAAAAGGGAAATTTATGTTTTAAGGTTGATAATTCCATTATATTCAGGCTATAACTTTCTTAAACTAATTTATCAATTATAATTATAATCACAAAAATAAAACAAAAGTGGAACATAGATAAAAATATAATAAAGATTGTTTTAGGTAAATCAAAAAACCTTTGATTAACAAAACTTTCGTTCGCTGATTTTGTTAATTTTGTAAGAATTATGATTTTTGAAGAAATAAAAAGTTTATTATGAACACATTAATTATTTACGCAAATTACAAAGAACCCAGTTTTAACTCTGCTGTCAGGGATATTCTGGGAGAAACATTTAATAAAAACGGACACGAAGTGGTCATCAGAGACCTTTATAATATCAAATTCAACCCGGTGTTAAGCCGGAAAGACCTTGAAAGCATAGATGATGAACGTTATCCGGTTGGCATTACAGAAGAACAAAAATACATTACGCGGGCTGATATCATCGCTTTTGTTTATCCCATTTGGTGGTCAGGTATGCCAGCTATGCTAAAAGGTTATATTGAACGCGTCTTTCTTGAAGGGTTCGCTTTTCGCACAGAAAACGGAAAGGCCACACCCCTGCTGACCGATAAAAAAGTAATGTTGTTCAATACCACAGGCTCCACCGAATTTTTCAATACCCAAAAACAGCGTGATGCCCTGAACGAAATTACCGAAAATTGTATCTTTGAATTTTGTGGTATGGAAATCCTCAATCATACATATTTCCATGCAATTCAAGATGTTGATGACAAAACCCGTAAGAAATACCTGGATGAGGTACGTAAAATAGCTGAAAAAATTTAAGCATGCTTTGTTTGAATTATTAAAAAACCATTTTATCTTTACAGCGGCATGGAACATATATATCGAATATGGAATTTTATCAAACCGGCTGTGAGAAACAAATACATACTCACATTGCTGATCTTTCTCCTGTGGATTGGTATATTTGATACATATAACATCATCGACAGGGTAAAAGATGTCAACAAACTCAAGGCACTGCAGGAAGAACGTGATTTTTTCAGAGAAGAAATAAACACCTACCGCACACAACTAAAACAGCTCAATTCCAGCCCTGAAATGCTTGAAAAATTTGCCCGGGAACAATACCTTATGAAAGCCCCTTATGAGGATGTGTTTATTATTGTTGATGAAGAATAAATAATTACTGCCTAACCCAGGTTTTCTGTGGATAAGCAATGCGCAAAACAGGGGTCATAATATAAAATCAGTAGAAAGGAAATCGGATTTGTTGTTCCGGATAATATCCCTGATAACCGTTTTATTTTCTTCAGTACCCCTGGCTGCAACAATGCTCCTGATGCTGAAAGAACGCAGGGCATCAAACACAGACAGCGTGCCCTCGGCTGAATCTTTTCGTCCGGTAAACGGAAATGTATCCGGTCCGCGCTGGCACTGCGAATTGATATTTACCCTGCAAAGCTGATTGACCAGTGGACCAATAAGATGGGCAATTTTATCGCTGTCAGTACCAAACAAACTCACCTGCTGG
>JBNJGX010000184.1:0-5588 GCA_051748025.1 Bacteroidota bacterium | reverse complement strand
CTGAGGTTTTCAGAAATAAATAAGGTTGGTGGTCGATGGGAGGGGATTTTTCTATTGGATGAGATTTTTTCTTTTGAGGAAAATTTTCTTGGATGAGGGGAATGACTGAGGTTTTCAGAAATAAATAAGGTTGGCATTCAATCTATACCTTTTCCAAAGTTCCAAACTTTGTATTGGCAAGGTATAAATTGAAATGTAATCCGGGAAATAGAGGCTTCTTGCGAATACAATAAGTTCCCCCAAGCAGGATGCTTGTGACACCTTATCTTCGCTGCGCAAGGGGCGGAGGCGCATATCCTGTGGCATGCGATGCGCTGGTGCTGTGCTGCAGGCAGGGCGACCGGAGGAAGCCCCTGAAGGCAGCATAACAGCACCCGAAGAGCATGTTACAGATAGAAGCCGCAGACCGACCCGAAGGGATGCGCCCGGATAATCAAAAACCAAAATTCAAATTACAAACCTCAAATCATCCGAAACCCACAATTTGCAAGTGGTAACGCAGCGAATTGGGTTGGTTGAGGAGATCCCGATGAGTGATAACGATATCGGGGCCTCAAACCTTCAAACCCCTAAAAACTCCACTTCCCCCTCAAAAACGCATAAGTCCCTTTCCCACCTTCATCGTCGGGGATATCGCTGAAAAAGGTCTGAATGTTCAAATCAACCGCAAAATTGTCATCCAGGGAAAATGTGGCGGAAGGCCCGAGGTAGGTAAAATTGTCCTGCGGGCTGTACATGGCAGAAAATCCGAGATTAATCAATGGCGTCACCGGGTACCGGACCGACGCAAAACCTGTCCAGCGGGTGAGCGACAGGTTTTTGGCATTGATGTTTTGATTGTAATATTGCGCCAGATTGAAATCGTAATCCTTGCTGGCAGAGGAATTGAACAGCAACTCTGCCTGCACGAACAAAGAGTTTGGAAAACTGTAATCTGCGCCCACACTTGCAGCCAGAACACCGCTGCTGTCGGCAAAATGCTCCGTTGGCCGGAAATACGACACTTCACCGCGGAAACCGGCATTCCACAGGTTGCCAGACCAGCCCAGGCCGGCTACAACATCATCGCTGTTATACACCCCTGCCAGGACCTGAATGTCGTACTGAAATTTATTGAACTGGTACAGGGCTGCGGCTGTGTAATTGGTATCCCGGTTAACGGCTGCAGCTACTTCAATGCGGGAAGCGTAATCAATGTAATATTGTGCACGGATGGCATCACTGCCCGGTTTTTCTTCGTAATCGAAATCAAAATATGAATAGGCATTGAACAAATCATTGGGATTCCAGACCATGGTCTGGCCCCAGTTGATGCGGTGACGGCCGGCAGTGATGTCCCATTTACCCTGCTGGATGGTAATGTATGCGCGGTCAATATTGGTGTTGAAAAAGTACGAATCACTTTCCAGGTAATTCCATGACATATCAACAAAGCCGCGGTCTTTGCCGGTTTCTCCCATGTAATCCCAGGCAGCATCGCCCAACAGCGCATTGAAAGGCGGCTGGCTGAAGGTCACCATCTCACCGTAAAACATACGGTTACGGACAGAAACATGCGCGTTCAGCCAGTCCGTCGGATACCATGCAACATCAAAGCGGTTATGAATCAGGTTGTCGGTAAACCACAGGCTGTCAATATCCTGGAAGGTGGCTGTCTGCATAAATTTCACATAGCCGTCAATGCTGAATTTTTTCTGAGCAAAGCCGCTGCTGTTCAGGAGTAAAAACAAAATGCCGATGATGCTTATGCGTTTCATAATTCCAATTTTATTTCGATTACAGTCGAAACAATTCATTTATTATTGAAAAGGTACGATTATAATCGAATTAAATTATCATATTATAACAAATCTGATTCTAAAGGTAACTGTCTTTCAATAAAAAATCTTCAATATTCATCCAACGTATTCCGCTTTCATTGACTGTTGGTTTGCCACGGTCAAGCGAAATGACATATTTTGTAAAATGGTTATCCAGGTGATCAAATACACCATATTCTCGTTCCAGAGTTTTATCTGAACCCAGAATGGAAGTCGTCACCTGAATATATATTTTCTTATTTTGCTGTGTTGCGATGAAGTCAATTTCTTTATCCCTGATTTTTCCAATGGTTACCTGATAGGCTCTGGAGACCAATTCGAGATAAACAATATTTTCTAATTTGCCGGAAATGGTTTCCGGAGCATTCCCGATTAATACGGATGACAAACCGATATCTGCCATGAAATATTTTTCATAAGTCTCAAGCAAACGTTTTCCAGGTATATCGAACCGCCTGGTTTTGTGAATCAGCAGGGCATTCATTGCATATTCAAGATATGCCATGACCGTATCAGAAGAAACAGTGCGTTGTTGGGATTTACTAAAATCACTGATTTTTTTTGCAGAGGTGATGTTACCACAATTTGAAGCAACAAAATCAATAATGTGTTTGAGTGTATTTACATCGCGGATGCTGTTTCGCATGACAATATCTTTTAAAACCACAGTATTAACAATGGATTCCAGGTATTGTCTCAGCACTGATTCATTCCAGTCCAAATGATGCAGACCAGGGAAACCACCAAAATGTAAAAAATCAAGAAATGCGTCGTCTGATTTTTCATTCGACGGTTTCTGATTATAAATTGTTTTAAACTCACCGTAAGTAAAAGTATATACCGGAAATTCTATGTATCTGCCTGACAATAAGCTTGCGAGGTCAGAAGATAATAATCGTGCATTTGACCCACTGATATAGATATCATATTTCCCTTCTGCAAGAAATGAATTGATGGCTTTTTCCCATTGTGATATTTCCTGAACCTCATCTACAAACAGATAGTATGATAATTCCTGGTCTGATGTTTTTTCAGATACAAAGTGATACAAATCCTGATAGCTCTGTATGCTGTCAAATTCCATCAGTTCCTTATTAATTCGAATTATTTGAGATGACTTTATTTGGTTTTCCAATAATTCTTCTGCAAGCTGTTTTAAAAGCGTACTTTTTCCACTTCGACGGATTCCTGTTAACACCTTTATTACCGGTTTATCAATGAATGGCCGGATACGTTGTAAATATTTTTCTCGTTTTATCATCATTTTTTTCACAAAGATAAATAATTATCCCATTACAATCGTAACTTATTGAAATAAAATGCCAACTTACGATTACAGTCGTAACTTATTGTTATTTATTGCATTCTTTCGATTACGGTCGAATGTTTTTATTTGGGCAGCATTTCCGTCTGCGGCTTTTAGTTGCCATCCCGAGCGGCTGTATTTGCAATCCCCGTCAGGAGCTTACTCCGCTCGCTCTGCCAGGTGATGCAAAATACAAAGCCGCTCGGGATGGCAAGCTATCAGCCTCCGCCGGGCTGCAAAACCACTCCATATTTACACTCATCCTCCAACCTTGAATCATCCGAAACCCACAATTTGCAAGTGATAACGCGGCGAATTGGGTTGGTTGAGGAGATCCCGATGAGTGGTAACGATATCGGGACCTCAAACCTTGAACCTTATAATTTTCAAACCTCAAACTTCGAACCTTCAAACCTTTCACCGCTCCTCGTCTTCTTTAATCTTTCCATCCTCAATGGTAATAACACGCCGTGCCTGGTTGACAACCCGCTGGTCGTGCGTGGAAAATATAAAGGTGATGTTTTCTTTCTTATTTAGCTCGTGCATAATGGTCAGCAGATTTTCTGTGGATTTGGAATCCAGGTTGGCTGTTGGTTCATCCGCCAGGATAAATTTTGGTTTTGATGCCAGCGCCCTGGCCACTGCTACCCGCTGCTGCTGCCCGCCCGAAAGTTTGGCCGGACGGCTGTTTACCCGGTCGCCAAGCCCGACAGATTCCAGCATCTCAATGGCACGGGCTTCCCGCTCTTTTTTGTTGCGCTTTTGCATCTGCATGATGAATTCCACATTTTCGCGGGCTGTCAGCACCGGAATCAGGTTGTATGCCTGGAAAACAAAGCCGATGTTTTTCAGCCGGAAATCTATCACTTCCTTGTTGGATAGGTTGCCGATATTAACATCGTTGACAAATACTTCCCCTTCAGTAGGGTCGTCAAGTCCGCCAATGAGGTTTAGCAAGGTGGTTTTCCCTGAGCCTGAGGGACCAACAATGGCGGTAAATTCACCTTGTTCAATGCTCAGATCAATACCGTTAACAGCATGGACGGGCACCTGGGTGCTGTTGTAAGTTTTATGCAGGTTTTTGGTCTCAATAATTTTCATGATATATGGGTTTTATACATTCAACATTAATAATTGCTGCTGAGGATTTCAGCGGGTTTCATTTTACTTGCACGCAATATCGGAAAAATGGATGCCACCAGGGCAGTGATTACCACCAGTGCAATTATCTGAAGGTAAAAATTTCCGTTGATAGAAGGGTAAATTACGGCTGAAAACCCAAAGGATTCCATGCCTTCGGAAAATGCAGCGAGGTTGATGCCGGTTTTGCCAAGCCAGGCTACCAGTATATGGTTTAATACCAATCCTGTTAACGAACCAATGGCAGTAAGAAAGAGGGTTTCCCAGACAATCATGATGCGGATTTTGCCTTCGTTCATGCCAATGGCTTTGAGCATTGCCAGTTCTTTTTTGCGCTCCAGTATGGCCATCAGCATGGTGTTGATGATGCCAAAGGCCAGGGCAAACAATATGATGGCCACCAGGTAGGACAGGTATTGTTCCGTCATCATGCTCATCATGCCCAGTTCGGGATTGAGCTCTTTCCAGTTTCTGGCATCCAAACTCTGTGGTGTGATGTCTTTCAGTGTTGCTGTGCGTTCTTTTAGGTCATCGTTATTCTCGAACAGTACTGCAATTTCATGGGATTCTTTGTCTGAAAAACCGGTGAGAGCCTCCAGGTCTTTGCGCAACACAAACACATTCATCTCGTCAAAAGCCTTGTTGCTGGTTTTGAAAATACCGGCCACGCGGAAAGCTCCCCCGGTGAGGTTGCCCTCTTTGTCCTGAAAAGTGAGCACCATTTTTGAGCGCACATTCAACCTGAGCTTTTCGGCCGTTGATTTACTGATAACAACCTGGTTTTTTTTATCTGCATCAAAATAGGTTCCCTCAACAAGGTTTTTGTGCAGGCTGCTCACCTCTTTTTCCTGTGCAGGATTAATTCCATTTACGGTAGCACCGCTTGTGTTGTGCGGGCTCTGCATCATGGCATTGACAAGCAGCCTGTTGCTGACACCGGAAACAAAATCTTTTTTGCTGATTTTATCAATCAGTGGCTGCACATCGCTAATAAAAAGGCCGGGTTCAGGATTTTCAAGGTAGCCGTCCTGGTGCACCTGGAAATGTGCAGATTCATTGTTGATGGCTTTATCCACCCGGCTGTCAATGGCCCCCAGCATGACGGCAGTGGAAAATCCGCCTCCCAGCATACCAAAAGTTACCGCAAGGATGACTACCATGCTCCTGGTTTTGCTCCGCCAGATGTTTCTCCATGCTATTTTTATCAATTCCATAGTTATCGTTTTTTTCGTTATCGAATGGATTTGGTGACATCAAGTTTAAAGATTGACAGCAGCGGCCAGGCAACGGCAATCAGTGTCAGAATAAGAACCACCCCGGTT
>JBNJGX010000183.1:0-5589 GCA_051748025.1 Bacteroidota bacterium | reverse complement strand
CAATCGCCGTTGAACATATTGAGCCTGCGCTGTCGTATAATTCAGCTTTTGATTTTAAAATTCCTTTTCTGTAATATATTTTCTTTGATTTTATGGTAAGCCGGTCGTTGACCTTAACTTCTTTATAAAAATCACTTTCTACAGATAATAATATAGGGTGAAATGATTTTTTGTTTTCGTGTAGTTTTTGGAGGTAAACCAGATGGGCTACCATGCTTATTTGCCCCATCATTTCAATCAGAATAACACCGGGAGTAACCGGCAAGTGCTTAAAATGTGCGTTGTAAAAAAACGCTTCTTTTGAAAAAGTATAATGGCCGGTAATTGAATCCTCATCAATATAACTAATGTCATCCACAAAATGAAAATCACTGCGATAAGGTAATCTTTCAACGATTTTTTTGCTTAATTCAGAAGTGTATTTACGCATATTGTAATTTCATGATGACTAAAAGCAAATTTATCAAAAATCCAGTACAAAAAAAAGACTTGTTATAATTTTTACCAAAAAATATTTTTTTTACACAGGAAACAAAATATTGTTAACTTGCAATGTTTGTTTTTAACCCAATTTTTTTAATATTTATACGTAATATGCTGGATTATTACCATACATTATATTTCGAAACAACGAGAAATTGTAATTTTGATTGTCCTTATTGTTCAACAGGTAGTACTAATAAGAAACAATTTCCTGATTTGCCTTTTGATGTCATTAAGAATCGAATTTTGATACCTGCATATAATTTAGGAACACGACGCATTGATTTTTCAGGGGGAGAGTTTTTGCTTAGAAAAGATGCTTTTGACTTGCTTGAACTGGCTCATAAAATGGGGTATAAAATTGCAATTGCCAGCAATGGCAGTACCTTAACTGATAATACGCTAAAAAAGATAAAATCCATCGTTGGGGATAATATCATCATATCCCTGGGGATAAATTCATTTGACGATCTAAACAAAAAAACCCGGACTGTTGAAACACAATATGCCTTGGATAGGCTTGAAAAACTGAAGCATTACGATATCAGCACCAATATAAGTATTACGCTTAGTCAGTGGAATAAATCTACTTTTAGCGAAACGGTAAAAAACGTAGCAAAGTTTTCATTGCCATTTAATAGAATTCCATTTGTTCCCCGCTCTTGCAATCGCTATGACCTGATGTTTGACAAAGCTGCGTTGCGTGATTATTTTCATCCTGTGTTGCACAAATACTGGAATGGGCAGGTAAGTTATATCCCGTATTTATTGCCCCAGGAAACGTATGAAAAAGTGTCAGGGCAGGATCTGAATAAGGAAAAAGTGCCACTGAATCCAAGCGTGGGATGTTGGGTGGGTGCTTATTATGGCATCAATCCTGAAGGGGAAGTGTCTCCCTGTCCTATGTTACTTGATCACGTTACCGGGGGTAATGTTTTGGATACACCTCTGAAAGACATTCTGTTTAAATCTGACTTGTTTACAAAGATTGTACAGCGTGATAAACTCAAAGGCAAATGCGGAACATGTAAATACAAATATACCTGTGGAGGTTGCAGGGTAATGGCCTATTATCTGACAGGGGATGTTTATGCTGAAGATCCCACTTGTTTTATTGATGAGCTGAGTGAAGAACAGATTCAGAGAATCGAGCAGACTACCGAGAATAGCTTTAAAAACTATGTAAGAATGGCTAAATTTGGTAATATTTTTTCAAAAAAATAAAACCGTATTTTTCCGCAATATTTTAGATATATTTTTTTATGATTTGGACAGCATCTCCGATGGTCACCATTTTTGGCACATCGGAATCTTCGATTTCAATGTCGTATTTTTCTTCACAATCCATGATTATATCCATTATCCGGGCGGAATTAAGTTTGAGGTCGTCAATGATTTTTGACTCGGCTGTGGCATGCTTGATTCTGCTTTTATTGAGTGCGTATGATTCAATAATCTCAAGGATGTCTTTCTGTATTTGTTTGTCTTTGTCCATGCATTAAATTTTTGGTAACTATTCAAGTGCATTTGGAACGATTGTACGATAGGGAGAAGGAACGATAGGGAGAAGGAACGAAAGCGAGATTGAAGAAAGGAATAAGAACACATAAAAAATAAATGTTTATCAGTTTACATATCGTGCTATCATGCTTTCGTGCAGTCGTGCTATCCCGAAATCGTGCCATCGTGCATCTCCGGGTTTACGGTGAGTAGTTACTTATGTTAATATTCATTTATTATTTTATTTTTATTCTTTAGCTACAATTTTGACAAAATTACACAAGAATTTAAATCACCAAAACCAAAACTGGCTTTTGCGATGTTTTTTATATTCACGTTAGTAAGTAATTTTTGTGGAATTTTTTCTTTTCCCCCAATTTTCTCAATCTCAGGATGGATATCTTCACAATTTATGGAAGGATGAATAAACTGGTTTTTTAATTGTAACAAGGCAGCTACGAGTTCCATGCTTCCTGCAGCTCCGAGGCCGTGGCCTGTAAGTGATTTTAAGGAGTTTATGTAAGGAAAATCTGCGCCTTTTCTGTGCAGCGCATCAGACCAGTTTTTTATTTCCAACGGGTCCGCTTTGGTAGCACTCAGATGACCTGCAATAAAATCAATGTCTGTGGATGTAACCTGGGCGTCATTCAGGGCAGCCTGAATGCAACGCTTAACCCCCTCAGGTCCCGGCGATTGCATGGTGCCGCCTTTTCTTTGTCCTCCGCTGTTCAGGGCATAGCCTTTGATTTCTCCATAGATTGGTGCGTTTCTTTTTTTAGCCAGCTCATAATCTTCCAAAACCAGCATTCCGGCACCGGCACACGGTACAAAACCACCGGCAGAAGCGCTCATGGGTCGTGATGCTTTTTCGGGGAGGTGATTGTGCCTCCGGTCTAACAAAAACATGGAATCAAAAGCCCCCCATATATAGGGAGATGCAATTTCTGTGGCACCAACCAGCATGCGTTTTGCTTTTCCCAAGCGGATGCGTTCAGCTCCCATGATTACTGATTCTGTTCCTGTACTGCATGCCGATGCATTGGCTGAAACCATGTTCCCAAGCGCAAATATCCATTCAAGGTTAGCACTTACAGCATTGAACATCATAAGTTCTGCCACATTGGTTTTTATTTTTTTGACTTTTTGTTTGTCTGTTTTAGGAATGATTTTATCTGTGAAAATGTCAATGTTTCCCATGCCGCTGCCAATGATGGCACCAGTGTCCCAGTTTACATGATTGCCCTCCGTATCCGGCACCTCCAGTTTTGCATCATTCCATGCCTCCATGGCAGCGGTAACACCATATTTAATGTTCATGCCGCTATCGTGCAACAGGTAATTTTTAAGCATGTCGAGGTTGGATTTTGTATCTACATCGGGAATGCCTGCTACCTGGCAAGAAAATTTATACTCTTCCAGCCAATCAACATGTTTTATTCCCGATTTTCCTGCTTTTATAGCGCTGGAAAATTCATCCACATTGCCTCCGTTGGATGTCACAATCCCAAGCCCCGTTACTACAACCCGTTTTTCCATAGGTTTACATCCCATTTGTTTTATAAATGTAAGGCACTGATTATACATATTTGAATGCATAGTCAGCGCTTGTAAAGTCAGTTACAAATACATTGTAAAATTAATCATTAATCGTACTAATTGCAAAATACGGTTGGTTGATTTAACAATTCAGGTCTAAGTTGCCTTTGGTGATTTGTAGCCATATCCAAATTTAGCAGTTAGATGACGTATTCCAACTTTTGAAAATTCAGTATCTTCTTTGATGCCATATTTTTTCTGCACTTTTTTGATTTTACGACTGGCAATTGCATATTCCCATAAAAAGTTGGTATAACCTAAATGAAATCGAAGTTTAATAAAGGGTGAGAAAAACCGGTTTATTAATTTCAACTTTTTTCCTATTATTGGTGGAAGGTTTTGATAAAAACGCGAATCATCAAAAACAAAATATAAACGCTCAAATTTTTTTAGTTTATCTTTTTGTTTTTGTGTTGTCCAGATATTAAAAAATAATGAATTGTTTAATTCTTTTTTGCCAGCATAAATCTCATTAAATGCTTTTGTTCCCGGGATTGGTTGAAAAACAGTACAATACATGCTTATTTTTGGGTTTAAAAGCTTCAGCTTCATCAAATGCTTTAGGGTTTTGTTAAAATCCCTTTGATTGTTGTCAGGAAAACTTATGATGCTGGTAACGGATGCACTAATGCCGGAGTTTATAATTCGCCGAATAATTTTTTTGTTTTTTGTTAAATCAGTTTTTGATTTGGTGTAATGTTTCAAAATTTCCGGGTCTCCTGATTCTATACCTATAGAAATGTTGTTACATCCTGCTTTTTTCAATGCCTGTAACTCCTCAGATGAATAATTCTCCAATACATTAACACTGGTCTGTGCACTCCATGTAATTGATAAATTTTTCTTTTTTAGCTCATTTATCAAATTAAAAACAAATGTTTTGTTTACGAAAAAATTATCATCCCTGAAATGGATATGGTTTAATGAAGGAAAACGATTGAAAAAATAACTCAAATGCCTGGTAATATTATTTATGCTGTTGTGTTTCCATTTTCTTTTGTAAATGACCGGAACAGTACAAAATGTGCAATCGTTAATACATCCTGTGGTGGCAATATAATCCAATGTATTAGCGTCAATGTATTTTTCCATTTTTAGTATTTCTGGATTAAAATCCCCCCATGATTCCCATGCATTGTGATATTCATATTTGTTTAGGATGTCTTTATTCCCTGATTTATACCCTAGATTAGGTATTTGGGTGTAATCTTCACCTTTGAAATATGATGTTAAAAATTGCATTAATGATTTTTCACTTGGCCCCTGGATCAAAAAATCAGAATGCTTATCTTTGAGAATATGATGTGGAATAATTGTTGCAGCCAAGCCTGTCCAAAGTACGGGAATGTCAGCCTGTTCTTTTATTTTTTCTGCGGTTATAAAACCATCTTTTATCTGCTTAACGATGGTTATTGATGTGTATTTAATGATGGTGCTAATGATGACAAGCTTTGTTTGTCCAATGTGTTTTTTCAACATGGCATCCGGATCTGATGTTCTGCTATCAACCAACAGTATTTCTGCATCCAGGTTTTCCAAAGCTTTTGCCTGCATTAAAAGTTCATATGGCGGGGTGAAATTGTATCCTGCTGTGTTTGGAAAATAAAGGATAATTTTATTCTTGGTCTGTTGCATTTTATTGTCACATGTTTTAAGTAGTAACTATTCAGTTTGCAAATTAGCAATAAAAATTAATGAAGGCAATGTTTTTTTATCCATTTTTAACACAGTTGTCAGCAATTACAATGAATAAGTGCCATCGGGAGATTTAACTGGTCTGATATCTTTTGTTTTACTTATTGTCAAGTGGAACTTTTGGATGATAAAAAAATGTAAACAGGTAATTTCGATATTATATCAATCTTTACTTGAAGGTGATTAATTTTTTTATGAATATCAGGCATGTTATCATTCAAAAGCACATCCATCCGCTTTTCATTGTAAGTTATTTTCGGGATTATCTAATAATGTAATCGTCATCTTTCATTTTTCTTTTTTAAATTCAATGCT
>JBNJGX010000182.1:0-5634 GCA_051748025.1 Bacteroidota bacterium | reverse complement strand
TGCGGGTCGCAAAATCATTTCCGGCACGAGGTTTTGGTTCTTTTGATGGTTGGTGAGCGGTGTCGAACCACGGGACAAAAGAACATGAAAAGCAATTTAATCGAAATAGATTACCGTCATTAAATTTATTTTGGGTGACCCAATGCACAAAACAGGAAATGTCAAATAAATTCCAATTTTAAAAATTCCAATTTTTTAAACTGTTTGAATATTAGATATCCGTCTTCGCTCACGCTACGCCGGACAAGTTTTTGAATTTTGAGAATTACCTGCCAGCTGGCAGGCTGGTTTGTTATTTGTGTTTTGAGATTTGTTATTTTTAAAAAGCAGTAGTTTTCTTAGATCCACTATTTACGCCTCCCTTTTATTCTGCCGTTCAAGCAAAAAACGGAGCATTCATAATATATAAGTGTGCGTTGCGTTTTAAAGAAAATAAACACATACAAACACATGAAACTACGCAATACTTTAATCATCCTGTTGATTGGCATCTTGCCTTTTTTCATCTCTTGCAACGACGATGAAGATTCGGAGGAAGAAGATAATCCTACATTGTACAAACCAAATATTTATTTGTACCCGGAAAGCACCATGGAAATAAGGGTGTCTGTAGATTTCCCACAGGGTGGATACATTACTGAATCCATTCCCGATTACAATGGAGCATGGCAGGTAACAGCCGACACCAACAGCTTGATAGACGGAAAATATACTTACCTGTATTACGAAAGCACTCAGCCCGACGCCTGGCAAAAAACTTATGGATGGCTTGTTACATCTGATGAACTGGAGGACTTCTTTGTTTCGGACTTGCAAGAGATTGGGTTTTCTGACCATGAAATTGATGATTTCAGTGAATACTGGATTCCCAGATTAAACAACTATGAAGCATGCCTGATTTACCCTCAGACAGAAAAAGATATGGACAATCTGGTTGAGCTTAACATCACCCCTTCTCCGGACCAATTACTCAGGTATTATTACTATATCAAAGGGCTGGAATCTGCTGATGGCATTAATTCACCACCTGAACCGCAGCTAAGCAGTGATTTCATCCGGGATGGTTTTGTTGTCACCGAATGGGGGGTAATTATGGAATAAAAGCTGGTGATTAATTTGCGCCAGGTGGGAGGCGGTTAGCTTGCTGCTGGATGTGCCATGCTGCACACGCCGGGCAGGGCTGCCGGAGAAAGCCCCTGCTGCGGTGCAATGTGCAGCGGCACATCCAGTGGCAACTAAAAGCCGTACACCGCCCGGGCGCCCAAATCAAAAACAAAAAAAGAGCACCCCAAAAAGGACGCTCTTTCTTTATTGATATCTACTAAATAACTTATGCTTCGTCGCCGCCTTCAGCACGCATTTTCATGATATCGCGGTCAAACATATAAAGGTTTTTATCTCCAATCAGATTTAACTTGTCAATGATGGCCTGCACAGAGGATTCTTCTTCCATCTGCTCATCCACAAACCACTGAATCCAGTTCAAGGCAGCATAATCTTTTTCTTTCTCAATGATCGGGATAATGGAATGTATGCTTTTGGTAACGTATTTTTCATGCTCAAGCACCTGGTCAAACATTTCGGGGATGGATTTCCATTCGGCGGGCGGTTGTTCAAAGGCAGGAATAATAGCCTTGCCACCACGTTCATTCACAAAACCGATGATTTTCAGCATGTGCATTTTTTCCTCATCTGCCTGGGCGTAGAGCCATTGTGTGATACCATCATAGCCTTCAGTTTCAGCCCATGAAGCCATAGCTAAATACAGGTTGGCTGAATAGCCTTCTTTTTGGATTTGTTCGTTTAATGCGTCAATGATTGTTTTTTTCATCATAGTAATTCTCTTTTTATGGTTATAAAGTCACATAACAGATAAAAGCGGAAATTGTTGTTTTACTTTTTATGATTTTTGCTAATTTAAAAAAAATATAGTAATGGATAACCAACAAAAGACAAAGAAATATTCTGAAATATTTCATGAATTCATGCAGCCCATAATAGATGAAGAAATACATGATAAAAAAAATATTGACCAAAATGTTGGATTGGGGGCAAATAGTATGGAATAAGGCTGTAGCAGAGGACTTTCCGGAAAATCCTAAAAGTAAAGATATTGAAGCAGTGTTTCCACTGTTTATGGGAACATTTGTAGATAAAAGTCTTGTTTCTGATCTGATTAAGCGAAAGAAGGCGTGTTTTAATAAAGAAGATTTTTTTATTGTGAAACAAACTTTGCATTTAGGTACAGATGGAAGATTAACAATTAGTGTGTCTGTTCTATATTTAAAAGCATAATATTACTTTTGAAAAACAAATAATATAAAGCCAGCCTGTACAAGCGGTTTAGCGGTAATTGCCGGGTGATGTGGTATTTTTAGGGTTCCTGTCGTTTATATATTTTTACTAAAGTGCAGAGTTTTTACAATAATTCCTTAGTGGTTAAAAAGCAAAACACTATATTTGTAAGGCAACCATAATAAAAGCTGTGATTATGCATTATCTACCGGCATTTATTAAGCATTTTGTGTGTGGGGGGTGGACGTGTTTTGGCAAAGGTGGAAGAAAAGAATGAAAAATTTTTGTTATTTGATGCTTGTAATTTGGAATTTTGGCGCTATTACAAGACCTGAAAAGCAGTTATATCAAGCTTTCAGCAAATTTTAACAACATGTTGGTAAAAGTTTCTTCATAAGCGCCTAATCATACCTGTCTTATCCGGCAATCCTGTCAAGCACAAGTTTTATCAATTGTTTAACAACCGGATGGTAATCTTTGCTGGATTGTTTTTTGTATCTGTTGGCAATAATGGCGCATACTGTCAATGCTTCGTGTCCAAGCATACGGGATAAACCGTAAATGGCAGAGCTTTCCATTTCGTAATTGGTTATTTTCAGGCCATCGTATTCGAAGCTCCGCATTTTTTCGTTCAGCTCAGGCACACGAAGTGGCAAACGCAGTACACGCCCCTGTGGACCGTAAAAGCCATTGGATGAAATGGTGATTCCTGATTTCAGGCCTGTTCCGATTTTTTCTTTTAACGCAGCTGAGGCTTTGACAAAATAAGGTGTATTAAGTATCCCATCCCAATTTACATGTTGTTTAAATGCTGCTTCAGCATCAAGGAGAGAGACCGAATTCCGTCCGGCATAAAAATTGAGCATACCATCAAACCCTGCGGCTATATCACTCAGCACAAAACTGTCAACCGGGATATTTTCCTGCAAGGCGCCACTCGTACCAATGCGCACAAAATTGAGGCTTCTGTGTTTTGGTTTTTGTTGTCTTTTTTCCAGATCTATATTGGCAAGTGCATCCAGTTCATTAACAACAATGTCAATGTTATCGGTGCCGATACCAGAAGAAATGCAGGTTACAGCTTTCCCTTTATATTTTCCTGTATGGGTGGCAAATTCACGGTTTTGTACTTTATGGTTTATCTCATCAAAAAATGACGATACCACCTCAACACGTCCCGGATCACCAACAAGTATAATGTTGTCAGCAATTTGTTCAGGCCTTAATTTAATGTGATATATACTGCCATCCGGATTTAATATCAGTTCTGATGATAAAATTTTTTTCATACCGTAAAATGTTTTAATTTTGTTATTTCAATAAAGGCTAAGTGCCAAAGGTATAAAATATTTTTATGGACACAATAAATGACTCCATACTTGTTCCTGTTGATTTCTCAGATCAATCTCTGATTGCACTGAAACAATCATATAACATTGCCAGGCTTGTCAATGCACAGATTATTTTATTGCATGTGCTCACAGGGCAACTGTCAAAAGATAATGAAAGCGGTTTCAACACTGAACTTGACAGCCTTACCGATAAACTAAATGAGCTAAGCAGGGATGTAACAGAGGAATCAGGTGTGCGTTGTGGTTTTTATATTGAACACGGACGCATTGTCCCATCAATACTACAAACCGCAAAAAATATCAATGCCAATTTTATTTTCATCGGCACACGAAAAATGACAATAGGCCCGATAACCATGCGCATCATTAAAGAAGCGCCATGCCCGGTTGTCAGCATTAAAGGGAAGTACCACAGGCGCGGATGTCAGCGCATAGTTTTACCACTGGATTTAACAAAAACCACGACGCAAAAAATGCACATAACCATGAAACTGGCAAAATATTTTAAATCCCGCGTGCAAGTGGTATCAGCTTCAACACCCACAAAAGAATTTAAATTAACAAAATTAAGGATGCTTTTAGAACAAGTCAGGGATTATTTTGTTGGTCATGACATACAATGTTCAACAAAATTACTGGATACCGGAAACAAGCCTGATGATATTGCCAACGCCCTGCTGGATTATGCTGATGATGTACAGGGAGACCTCATCGTTATTATGATACAACAGGAAAATCCCCTGAAAGAAAAACTTTTGGGGTCATTGGCAAGAAAGATCATTATGGGTTCTAACATCCCGGTGCTTTGTGTTAAACCATCATTTACTAAAACCCCTAAAAGAAAATAATGTTATGAAACAAAATCAAAAGAAATTATTAATTGGCGTAGGAATCGTTGTGGTTCTGCTGCTGATTTTTGGCAATTCAATGTTTAAGATAGTAGATGCAGGTGAGCGAGGCGTAATTTTCAGGCCTTTTGGAGATGGACTTGATACAAGCCGTGTATATGATGAGGGCTTCCACCTGATTGCACCATGGAACAAATTTACCATTTACAATGTCAAAGAAAGAACCTCGGAAGAAACCATGGATGTGCTGGACAGAAACGGTTTGTCAATTAACGTTGATATAACCGTCAGGTATTTTCCAACCTACAGGGAATTGCCATTTTTGCACCAGAATTTTGGTAAAGATTTCAAATTGCAACTTGTGGTGCCTGAAGTAAGGTCAACAGTAAGACAAGTAATGGGCAGGTACACAGCAGAAGAGATATATTCCAAAAAACGCGCTTTGGTAGAGACCGAGATCATTGAAGAGTCCACTGAAAAACTCAATGAAAATTTCATTACCACCAAAGCTGTATTGATCCGGTCTATCAACCTGCCTCCTCAAATTAAGGATGCAATTGAAATGAAACTTGGTCAGGAACAGGAATCACTGGCTTATGAATTTAAACTGCAAAAAGAAAAGAAAGAAGCTGAGCGTAGACGCATTCAGGCAGAAGGTGAAGCCAGGGCCAATAATATAATCAACAAATCCCTGACACCAAACCTGTTGAGGATGCGTGGTATTGAAACCACCCTGAAACTTTCACAAAGCGATAACGCAAAAACTGTTATCATTGGCTCAGGTGACGATGGCCTCCCGCTGATACTGAATAATTAAGACGGAAGTCCGAAGACGGAAGTCCGAAGACCGAAGTCGGGAGACCGGAGTCGGAAGTCCGAAGTCGGAAGTAAAGCATACATTTTAAAGTGAATATTAATTAATGTGATATCTTCGGACTTCGGTTTCCCGCTTATCTCGACTCCGTACTTCGACTTACGCTTATCTCGACTCCGCACCTCGACTTCGCTCGGCACATCGCTCGATAAGCTTCTACATTGTAGAGACAGCGACCACGGGGCCCTGTCGGGCGGCCACGGCCAGGGCGGTATTGTCCTGGATGCGCAGGTCGCTGCGGAACCAGACGATGAGGGGGCGGGTC
>JBNJGX010000181.1:0-5642 GCA_051748025.1 Bacteroidota bacterium | reverse complement strand
CTTTGTTACGCCTTCTATATTTTTAAGTGCTGAAGGCTGTATTTCTTTATCAAACTCCACAATCACGGTAATGTCATCAACCCCGGACGAAGACAATTTAGATGCCTCATCATCAGCAACAATTTTCCCGTTGTTGATAATGATAACCTTGTCACATATTGCTTCTACTTCCTGCATGATATGTGTTGTAAGGATTACCGTTTTATGTTTGCCAAGTTGTGAGATCAAATTACGTATTTCCACAATTTGATTGGGATCAAGACCACTGGTGGGTTCATCCAGGATCAACACTTTCGGGTCATGAATTATGGCCTGGGCTAATCCAACCCGCTGCCTGTAACCTTTTGACAAAGCACCAATTTGTTTTGTTATTTCCCTTGTTAGTCCTGTCAGTTCAATAACTTCATCAACCCGGCTTTTTTTATCTTTTACTTTATATATACCGGCAACGTGATTCAAATACTCCCGGATATAAAGATCATCATACAAAGGATTGTCTTCAGGCAAATAACCGATCAATTTTCGTATTTTCAGTGAATGTTCGCTGACATCCATACCTTCTACCCGTGCACTGCCACTATTTGGGGGAATATTTCCTGTAATGATACGTATGGCAGTTGTTTTGCCCGCTCCGTTTGGCCCGATAAAACCAACGATCTGGCCTGTTTTAACGGTAAATGATACCTTATCAAGTGCCTTTTGTTTGCCGTATAATTTCGTAAGTCCTTTTACTTCAATTGACATAAGCCGTATTTTTTATCTGTTGCACAAATTTATTAATTTCCGTTGGATTTCTGTATCTTTATGCTTTAAAATTGTTGTAACCATTCACAGCTAAAAATAATAATAAATGGTCAACCCCATTGAAAAATTTTCTACGGGGGTAATAACGGTTAATAAACAGTTAATACCAGTTAAAAATAGTTACAAATGAAAAAACAGGCTCCTTATGAAAAATTGAAATTTTATCAAAACATTTGTGAAATTCGCAAATTGATTGTTTTATTAACGCAAAATTTTTCAAACAAACATATGCGATTGGTTAGTCAGATGAATGATGCTGCAAGAAGTGGAAAACAAAACATAAGAGAAGGTTACAGGAAAGATTCTGCAGGTGAATTTGGACGCTATATAAAGATTAGCGCAGGTTCGATGGAAGAATTAGAGGGCGATGTGGATGATTGCTTTGAAGATGGATTAATTATTAAAGATGATTACGATAAACTCAAAGATCTATTTGGAAAAACAAAGTATCAAATTGACCGTTATTTGGATTCGTCATATAAATTAGATAAGACAGGTAAATGGAACTGACGAACGAAGCAAGGGCAGAGGCAAAGCTGCCATCCTGCGATGTATCGAGCGATAGTCGAGATAAGCGAAGCCGAAGGGTTGCTTTGACTATGCCTTGCAAGGAGGAAGAAGACGAAGTCAAATCACGATTTAATCGAAACCGTTATTAACTGACTGTTAACCAATATTAACTGTTTTTAACTGTGAACGATTACAAATTGTTTGACTAAGCAATAATGAAACAAAGATACTGCATAGATTTGGCTAATTATGAACGGTTCCCTGCACGAATTGTAAACATTGGTGACATCCCTGTAGGTGGAAATTTCCCCATTAGGTTACAATCCATGACAAACACAAATACCATGGATTTACAGTCAACAACTGAACAATGTAAGCGTATTTTTGATGCCGGGGCAGATTTTGTCAGGATCACCGCTCCGGGTATCAGGGAAGCTGAATTTTTAAAAAAAATCAAAAAATCATTGCATGCTGCTAATTATAAAAATCCTTTGATCGCTGATGTTCATTTCAATCCAAAAGCCGCAGAAATAGCTGCCGGCATTGTGGAAAAAGTGCGTATTAATCCCGGCAATTATGTTGATCCAAGGGCTAAATTTACAAATCAGAAAATATCTGATGTAGCTTATAACCTTGAGATAGAACGCATGCACGAGAAACTGTTGCCACTTATAAAGATCTGCAAAAATAATGGAACAGCCATACGCATAGGCAGTAATTACGGCAGCTTATCCGACCGGATCATGAGCCGTTACGGGAATACCCCTGAAGGAATGGTTGAAGCTGCTATGGAATTTTACAAAATATTCAGATCAGAATCATTTGAAAACCTGGTAATGTCAATGAAAGCCAGCAATCCCAGGATTATGGCCGAAGCATGCCGCTTGTTAAACGCACGGATGATACAAGAAGGGGTGTGTTTTCCGCAACATCTTGGTGTGACGGAAGCCGGTGAGGGACAAGAAGGCCGGATGCGTTCATCTGTGGGTATAGGTGCTTTGCTTGCCGACGGCATTGGACACACTGTCAGGGTGTCACTAACTGAAGCGCCTGAAAAAGAAATCCAGGTAGCAAAACTCATTGTGGATAACTTTAAAAACAAAAAAACCGGCATTACCCGCTTGCCAATTTATACCCCGGCATACGATACTTTTGAAGGCATTGACCGCAATAAATTACCCGAATTGTTTAATAAAACAGTGGTGGCTGCAGACCTTCGTAAAATAAAAAACATATCAGATAAAACCCTGACATCACTGAATTTCACCTTCGATAAAACAACCCAAACCTGGCAATCTGGTAAACGCAGTCCCGAAATACTGATCGTAAAACCTTCATCCCTGCCGCAGACAAAAATTCAGGCATTTATTCTGTGTGAAAATGCAGAATCAAAACAAAACAACAGCAACGCTGTGCTTATCAAAACCAATAACCTTAAAAAACATCAAAAGCCTGCAGCCATTGAATGCCTTTATGATGATATTGACGAATATGAACTTGAAGACAGACTTACGCGCCATCATCCCATAATGGTGCTGAATACCAATTCTGATAATCCCACTGGTGAAGTACGCAGTTTTATTAACCGCCTTGAAAATCATGCAAGCAATACCCCGCTTCTAATAAAACTCAACAAAAAAATTACCAACGACCTGATAATTGCTGCTGAATATGGTGCATTACTGGTGGAGGACAGAATTGCCGGTGTTGTATTTGAAGCCACTGAAAAACAGCTTAAAGCATATACTGAAAGCATGTTTGATTTACTCCAGGCAGCCGGTTTGCGACGGTCAAAAGCTGAATTTATTTCTTGTCCCGGCTGTGGGCGAACCTTGTTTGACCTGGAAAAAACCACCAGTTTGATCAAAGCAGAATTTGGTCATCTTGAAGATATAAAAATCGCTGTAATGGGATGCATTGTCAATGGTCCCGGGGAAATGCTGGATGCAGATTATGGGTACATCGGGGCAGGTAATGGAAAAATAAGCTTGTATAAAAATCAAAAAGCCGTGATAACCAATATCCCTGAAGAACAAGCCGTGGATGCGCTAAAAAAATTGCTTAAAAAACACAATGACTGGCAGGAACCCAACCCGCCTGCCTGACGGCAGTCAGGGGTAAGCCGGGAAGTTCAAACCTGTACCGACGGATGACGGTAATCCAAAACTCAAAGCTCAAAATAAATCCCAAATTACAAGCACCAAATATCAAACACGGAACACGAAATTATAAGCACTATTATATTATGACATATTACCAAAGGTCCACACTTTTCAAAAAAAATCGTCAGAAACTGGCTAAAACCTTGCAAGCCGGAGAAACTGCAATTGTTGTTGCCAACCTCAATTATCCCCGCAATGGTGACCAGTTTTATCCTTTCCGGCAGGATTCCGATTTTTTCTGGCTTACAGGAATCAATCAGGATTGTTCATATCTGATATTGCACAAAGACAAAACCGGATTGCACGAAAACCTGTTGATAAAAGAAACCAGTGATAAAATCCGCCTGTGGGACGGTCCGCGGTTAAACATAAGCGAAGCAAAAAAGATCAGCGGCATACAAAATGTTTATTGGCTTGATAAAACGAAAAAGCTGCTGAAAAAATACATTGAAAAGTCAAAGATCATCAACATCAACAAAAGCCGCCGGGTTAACACTGACCTGAAAACTGCCGGTGAACTATTTCTTGAACAGTACAAATCAACCTTACAATTATCAGATAAAACACCGGGAGATATTTGTCCCCGGATACACCAACTGCGTGTGATAAAAAAACCTGAAGAAATTGAATTTATACGCAAAGCCATCGATATTACACAACATGCATATCTATCCGTTTTACAGCAACTTAAACCGGAAATGACAGAATACCAGGCCGAAGCCATCATGCGGTACGAAATGCAAACCCGTGGTGCAGGTAATATGAGCTTTGCCCCGATTTTGGCTTCAGGTGAAAATGCCTGTATTCTACATTACATCAAAAACAATAAAACCTGTAAAAGTGGGGATTTGTTGCTGATGGATTTTGGGGCTGAATTTAACCTTTATCCGGCTGACTGCTCCAGGACAATACCTGTAAACGGCAAATACACAGCCCGGCAAAAACTGTTATATAATGCTGTGCTGGATGTTTATAACAAAGCCATAAAACTGTTTAAACCGGGAGAAACCATAAACGGCATCAATGAAAAAACCGGGAAATTAATGGAAGAAAAATTGCTGGAACTTGGCCTGCTAACAAAAGAAAGCATAAAAAATGCTGATAAAAATACCCCTGCTTATAAACAATTTTTTCCGCACGGCACTACCCATTTTATCGGGTTGGATGTGCATGATGTGGGCGACAAAGACATGCCCTTTGAACCTGGTATGGTAATGAGTTGTGAACCTGGCATATACATTCAAAATGAAGGCATAGGTATCCGCATTGAAACTGATGTGCTCATTACAGAAAACGGGTGTGAAGACCTGATGGCTGATTTTCCTGTAAAAGTTGAAGATATTGAAAATACAATGAGAACATAAACCGCAATTATCCAGTGTTTATGTTTTCTGTTAATGTCCGGTTATGAATCATTTTGGCTGTATTAACAAATATATATATTTTTGTCACCATGAGTCATTAGCGCAGTTGCATTCCTGCCAGCAGGAAGGGTTTAGAGCGTTTGCTTGACAGGCAAGATGTCACTGGTGAATTAATCAGGTGCAGCTTAGCATAGACTGAAATCCAGTATGAATCACAATTTATTTTCAAAAAGTGCTGTGCTGGTTTGGGTGTGAATACAAGTGGTTGAAATAGCGTGTAGGGGAAAAGACATTAAATATCAATATCTCAAATACACAATTTAAAAAACAACATTATTTATGAAACTTACAGATGCACAAATAAAAGATATTGCCGAAGAACTTGATATGGGTATGAAATGTTATTACAACATCAAAACAGACACATTTGAAGCGCTTCCGGATTTTGACAACAACATATATGCGGAAAGTGAAATTTGGGAAGATTTAATTGATAAAATTGAAACCCATTTTGATGACTATGTTGTATTTACCCCAATGAGTTCTACAGAGAGTTATAGAGTAATGCAGGACTTTGCTTCCGAAGTAGGAAACAAAGAATTACAGGACAAGCTTTTTCTGGCATTGGAAAAACGAAAACCTTTCAGTAATTTTAAATGGGAAATTGACAACTCAGGCGAATTCAGGCAAAAATGGTTTGATTATAAGCTTAAACGAAACATGGAATTTGTAAAAGAACAGTTGGAATTATTACAGGATAATGATGAAAACTAATATATGATCATAGTCCATCAAATCTTCA
>JBNJGX010000180.1:0-5659 GCA_051748025.1 Bacteroidota bacterium | reverse complement strand
TTCAAAAGCACATCCATCCGCTTTTCATTGTAAGTTATTTTCGGGATTATCTAATAATGTAATCGTCATCTTTCATTTTTCTTTTTTAAATTCAATGCTTTTTTGAACAAATTTTTGCATACATTGCTTTGTTTTTTGGTTGTGCCTTTCGGACAGATAATTTAAATATCGTAATAAGTGAAAAAATAGCAGAAATTGAGAAGAGAACCATCAAAGGTTTAAAAAATTATTTGCGTATGGCAAAGTTTGTTAATCTTTATTATTAGAAGGTCCCTGAAATGGGATTATTGAATTAAGTACAAAATAAATGAGAAAAAAAACATATTATTGGTTGATATTGGTTTTTATTGCTATAGGTTTAGTGGTAATAATTGATCTGTCCATAGGGGTTTTTTATGAGAAATTGGCTCCTGATTTCGGGAAGCAAAATCTCACAATGGCATTGAATGAACATAAAGGAGATTCATTACGGTTAGCTGTACAGCCACATCCGTATTTAACCTACTTCAACACACCATATTACAATAAGAACGGATTCAGGCAGCACAATAATATGGGCTATCGAAACATCGAAAACACCAGGTTGTCAAAACCTTCCCATTGTTTTCGTATTTTAGTGATGGGAGGATCCACAACTTATGGTGATGGTGTTGATAATCCCGGCGATACCTGGCCTCATATACTGCAAAAGATGCTAAATGACAACCTTGGTTTAATGAATGATGATTTGTATGTTGAAGTCATCAATGCGGGAATGCCGTGGGCAACATCGGCAGAATTGTTAAACCACTACCTGTATAAAAACAGAAACCTTCATGCTGATTTAGTTGTGCTGCACACAGGGGGTAATGACATTCAGCCACGTGCTTTTGATAATTATAAACCGGATTATTCTCATTGGCGTAGCATTCAGGGAGGTGGAAAAAACGGTTTGAAACCAGGGGAAGCTTGGCTTGTCAGCCGAAGTAATATAGTTAAATTATTGTATGCTTTGTGGTACAATAATCTGGATTATGCTGTTTCCCGCCCTTATATTCACACAAAAGAATATACTAGGTTGTCTGCAGATGAGATAAGGGAAAATTTAAACAAAAATACCAACGCCTCTTTTACCAGAAATGTGAGTTTGCTTTTACGGAATATTCAGAATGATGGGGCTGTTCCTGTTTATTTCCAGTTTTATGCATCCGAAGCGAGTGTGGATAAAAATGTGCATGGAACAAAACGAAAAAAATGGGTCCGTGAACAACATATGGTATTAAGAAAGGCTTTTTATGAAAACAGGGACTCTGCTTTCAATATCTGCAGTGAAAACAACATCATGTTTCTTGAGATGTCACCAGATAATGTACCTGAACATTGTATGGTGGATATTTGCCACATGAATCATGTAGGTCATAAAATAAAAGCCCGGTTTGTAGCTGAAAAGCTTATGCCATTGCTTAAAAAACATATCAGGAATGTGAAATGTCAGAGTGATGCTTCAGAGGTGAATTATACTGAATAATAATCAGGAATGTCATTTTTAATGATGCTTCCGGCGCTGATTATAGCCTGTTTTCCAATTTTTACACCAGGGTAAATGATGCTTCCGGCGCCAATAAAACAATGCGAATCAATGGTACAGGGGCCTATAATGTTGCAGCCGGGGCCAATGTTTATATAATCTCCGATTTTCACTTTATGTCCTACTGTAGTGTTCACGTGTAAGCTAACAAATTTCCCAATACTGCTTTGAAACGATGTGAATGTATTTGGATGAATAACAGACCCATGGTCAATGGCCTCTTCGTTTAATACCCAGGCATGTTTTGAGATGTATGTATAAGGTTTAACAGGCAATTTGCTGATTTTTTTGACCATCTTTTCCCTGAGGCGCGAATGGCCGACGGTAACCAAATACCTGTTATCGTCGGTATGGTGTATGAACGCCAGTAAATCTTCTTCTGTGTGGATGACAGGAAAGCCATATTTCCACACCTGTATGCTTTGTTTGGATGAATCGTTATCAAAAAAACAAATGTTTCTGATTTTTGTTTCTTTAAATAACATTGCAAGCGTTTCAATTCCGGCAGCCCCGGCACCATATATTATCATGAATAATAGTGTTTAATGTGTTCACAAATATAATCAATTTCAGCTATACTCAGCTCCGGATAAAACGGGAGTGAAAGAACCTCATTCGTTAATGTCTCTGCATTTGGGCAATGACTGTGATAATCCGACAACACCCGATGCTCATACATGCATTTTCCATAATGAATACGGGTTTCAATTCCATGTTTTGCCAAATGCTGCTTTAATGCATCCCGGTGTTTCGTTTGAATCACAAATTTGTGAAAATTTCCGGTATAATGAAATTGTTCAGCAACGAGTATTTTAAGAGGCAAATCGCTCAATTTCTGTTTATAATATTGTGCCAATTGTTTGCGAACAGACAATTGTTCATCAAAATTATCCAATTGCCATTGAATTAATGCGGCTTGTGATTCTGATATCCGGCTGTTAATGCCAAATTGGTCGTATTGTCCTGTTTTGGGATTTTTCCCGTTTTGGCGGGCGGCTTTACAATAATTGGCAATTTTTATATCATCGGTTAATATGGCTCCACCGGTACCAAAAGCTCCAACCGGTTTTGTGGGATCAAAACTCAATATACTGACATACCCCATTGAGCCGGCGGTTCTGTTATTTTTGGCTGAACCAATGGCTTGTGCTGCATCTTCAACCAGGGATAAATTGTGTGTTTTGGCAAAGGTTTCCACAGCATCAACATCGGGCATGTTACCGTACAAATCAACAAACAGTATGGCTTTGGTTTTGCCTGTGATTTTTTGTTTTGCATCATTCAAATCCATCAGGCCGTTGCCAGGATCAACATCCGTGAATACCGGGGTTGCTCCTGCCCGGGTGATAGCTGTTGCTGTGGAAATAAATGAAAAAGCCGGCACCAGTATTTCGTCATTGCCGTTTATTGCTATTGATTTCAATGCGAAAAACAGAGCATCCGTACCACTACCACATGTTATAGCATGGTTTCTGTTTGTAAATGCGGCCAATTTTTTTCCCAGTTCATTCGTTTCATTTCCCTGAATGTACTGTCCGTCTTTCATTGCATCCGTAAATATGTCTGAAATGGTTTTGCTGTGTAGATTGAAAAACCGGTCTAGATTGAAATAACTGATGTGTTTACTGGTTTCCATTGTTTGATGCATTTTTGTAAGTTAATGAAGGATCATCAATGCTGAGTTTGTCAATATGTAATTCTGCATTCTGCAAGAAACGGCTTAGTAATGTTTCAGATGCTCCATTCTGCAGCTCATTGATTATTAGGCCTGGGGGTAATAAAAGAAATCCGACGATTCCCTGTTTTAAAGCATTGGTGTTGGGTGAATGTTCAAGGAGATAATCAAAGCCATCATTGGATTGCCTGATTACCCTTTGTCTTGCTTCCCTTTTGTATTGTTGGTTGCAGTATGCTTCAATCTGATTTCTGAATTTTATTATGAGTATATCGGTGGACATTTTACTGTATTCATTCATTAAATGATATTTAGATACGTTTGCCCACATTTCCAGTTGTGTTATAATATCTTTGTATTTTTTAAAATTCTTTTGTTGTGTAATGGTCTCTGTTTTGATCTGTGGTTTTACTTGTTCCAAAATTTGAACTGATTTTTGAATTTCTGCTTTTGGTAACATTTGCATGGAGGCCAAAACAGGGTGATAGACAAATTTGGGATTAAGGACAACATCCCTGTCATTATAATAATTAAACAGTTCAGGGATAGATTTGAGATTTAATGGCATAATAAGGAATTTAACGGATAAAGAGATGTTATTTTTTACCCGTGACAGTTCCATTATGCGCTCTGTGTTTTGGAAAACAGTTTTAAAATCGCCGTTTTTTCTGTTCTTATTGTATGTTTCGGGATCAAGGCTGTCTATCGAAATATCTAAATGGGTGTTGAGGTTTGAAAATAATTTTTCTGTCTTATCATTCCAAATGCTGCCATTGGTGGATATTGCAATGTTAATTTTTGGGTTAATGTGGCTTATGTTTTCCCAAATAGAGTAATACAATGAATTAAGAAATGGTTCGCCGCCTGAAAAATTAGCGTACTTAAGCCGGGGAATAAATGCTTTGAGTTCTTCAACAAAATGTTCATCATAAGGAATGTGCAAAGGGGGTAATTTTTCCCTGTTTTTACGGATTAGGGATGAATATTCACCACTGCATACCATGCATCCCATATTGCACGTGTTGTCAAGCTGAAATTCCATTTGTTGTGGTGAATGGTTATTGTTGGTATCAAGGTAATCATATTTTTTACAATTGGCAAGGTGAAACAAACGATTATCTATATGGTCTTTGCAAGCATAACACCCCGGTCCGAAATTGTGATTTTTAAGCATTTTTGCTAACTGTTTACGTTCTTTGCCATGCCAAATATCCTGTATGCTTTGCTCGGGATACTTACCAATGAAAATCCTGTTGTAATGACAACTGAATACATGACCATCCGGTTGAAACAGCATATTTTCCGAAGGTGCAAGGCATAGCGGTTGTTTATAGCTGATGTCTCTTGATTTGAGGTAGGCGGGAATATTCTTTTGTGATCTTTTCATTAAAAATATGTTGCGTGTTAATGAATGATATTTTATCTTACATTTGTTTGTTAAATATCATATAAATGAAAAATATGTTCGCTAAGCAAAAATCCAAATTTAAGCAAAAAATAAGAGCGTATAATAAACTTCGGGAAAAAAGCAAAAGGAAAGTTTTTTGTTGGGCCCCATTTACTTCATTAAGATTAATGAGAAATGGCCAGGTGCATTTTTGTTGTGAGCATCTGAAATATGAGTATTTGAGTGAAAATAACCTGCACGATATATGGTTTGGTGATGGTTTTCATATAATACGCAAACAAATGCAGAAATATGAAATCCCTGATGCATGCAGGTTCTGTTACAAAGATTTTATCCATGAAAATTATGACAATGTGATGGCCAGACAGTATGATGCATTAAGCATGAATAACAATGGTTATCCGACCCATATTGATTTTTCCCTAAGCAACATCTGCAATCTTGAATGCATTATGTGTGATGCTTCTTTGTCTTCTTCAATAGCGAAAAAACAGGGTTTTTTTAATGGGGAAAATTATAAGTATGGTGATGATTTTCTCACACAATTGGAAGCGTTTCTTCCCCATCTGAAAACAGCAACATTTACCGGGGGGGAACCCTTTTTAATGGATATAAATTATAAAATCTTATACAGGTTATTTGATGTAAATCCGGATGTGAGTGTGCATATCACAAGCAATGGAACTGTATTGAATCAAAAAGTCAAAGAAGTGTTAGAAAGAGGTCATTTTGATATTACATTGTCCTTAGATAGTTTCCAACCTGATAATTATGAATATATACGAAAAAATGCCAGCTATGAAAAGACGATGAAGAATCTGGAATGGTTTAGTCAATATTGCAAAAATAAGGGAACCGTTTTAAGTATCAGTGTTTGTCCGATGCAAATCAACTGGAAAGACATTGTTGATTTAATTGATAAATGTAATAACAATGGTTGGAAATTCATTTTTAACAAAGTGGTTAAACCATGGAATTTGGCATTGTGGTCATTACCTTCTGAAGAACT
>JBNJGX010000179.1:0-5698 GCA_051748025.1 Bacteroidota bacterium | reverse complement strand
ATCCGCATTTGCGCAAAATTGTTGAAAAAAATAAATTTCCTTCTAACAGCATATATCACTTACCTTTATTAAGGGCACCACCAGATTTTTCCTGATAAAAAAATAACGGTTTAACCCAGCCATTGCATCATAATTATTTGGTTAATCAGGAAAAATTATAAAAATGAAGAGAATAATAAGCTTTTTGGTGCTTATTACATGTACTTTTGGTACAAACATCATAGCTCAAAATGCAACAATTAAAGGACATGTAACATGTGAAGATAAGAAATTGCCCTATGTTCATGTGATGCTCAAGGGAACTAACCTTGGGACGGCAACCAATGCATCCGGTTTTTATCAGATGGCCGGTGTCCCCTCCGGAAAACATGTTATAGAAGTTCAGGCTGTTGGATATAAAAAGGAATCTGTGCCAATAGAAGTGGATGATAGCGAGGAATATGTAAAAATTGAACTTAATGCAGATGCCCTGGAATTAGACCAGGTTGTTGTCACTGCCGGTCGTAATGAAATTAACCGGAGTGAGGCGCCTGTGGTTGTTAATACCTTAAGTCCCGAAGATTTTAATTCAAATCAAAGTGTTAGTTTAAATGAAGGTTTAAATTTTCTGCCGGGCTTGCGCACTGAGAACAATTGTCAGAACTGCGGTTTTACACAATTGCGAATGAATGGCATGGAAGGGGCTTATTCTCAAATACTCATTAACGGACGTCCTGTATTCAGCGGACTGGCCGGTGTTTATGGCCTGGAAATCCTGCCTGCCGGGATGATAGATCATATTGAAGTCATTCGTGGTGGTGGTTCTGCTTTATATGGATCAAATGCCATTGCTGGTACCGTCAATGTTATTACCCGTGATCCTGTTCGTAATTCCTATGCTGTAAAACTTAGCAATATGATCACCGGTGTTGGTGTCAATGGAGCTAATCCGGCAAACGATTACATGGTAAATTTTAATAATTCCATTGTTGGGGAAAATTCTAGAAACGGAATGTCACTGTATGGCTTTTACCGTAACCGTTCACCTTTTGATGCCAATGATGATGGGTACAGTGAACTGGCTAACATTAAAAATATAACACTTGGAGGGAGTTTTTTCCAACGTATTGGCTTAAAATCAAAAATTACTGCCGACGTATTTGCTATAGACGAAAGCCGCCGTGGTGGCAATAAATTTGAATTGCCACTGCACGAAGCTGATATTGCTGAAGCAGTTGATCATACCATAACATCAGCTTCCCTGAATTTTGACAGATTTTTCAGGGAAACTGATAAGTTCAGTGCGTATGTTTCTGCCCAGCATGTTGACCGGGATTCCTATTATGGTGCTGACCAAGCCCTTGATGCTTACGGGCATACATGGGACTTGACTTATGTTGCAGGGGCTCAGTATAATGCAAACATTGAAAAATTGATGCTTACCGGGGGTGTCGAAAATCAGGGAGGTTATTTGAATGATAATAAACTGGGATACAGATTTTACGATGAGCAGGAAGAAACATGGATGCATGTTCCCAACACCAACATAGTCAACCAGAACACCAACACAAGCGGTAGTTTTGTACAGGCAAATTATAACTGGGGCAATTTTAAAACTTCCGTTGGATTGCGCTACGATCATTATCAAATACATGACAGAAACAGCGAAACCAACGATATATCCGGTGATGTGATGGTCCCAAGGGTGAATTTGCTTTATAATTTGGAAGAATCTGTTGAAATAAGGTTGAATTATTCTGAGGGTTATCGTGCACCGCAGATTTATGATGAAGATTTACATATTGAAACATCCGGGGCCAGACGAATAATTCACAAAAATGATGAAAACCTTACACAGGAAAACAGCCGCAGTGGAATGGCATCATTTACAGTACGACCTGAAACCGGACACCATCATATTGAATTTTTATCTGAAGCTTTTTATACACGGCTGAGCGATCCTTTCATCAATGAATTTGGTGAGCCGGACGAAAACGGGGAAGTTATTTATACCCGCACAAATGCTGATGGTTTTGCACATGTTTATGGTGCCAATTTTGAACTCAACTGGCAATATGATGATATATTAAGCTTAAACAGCGGGTTCACGATTCAACGCAGCAAGTACAGCACCCCGCAGGAATTTAATGAGACACGTTTTTTCAGAACGCCTGATAATTATGGTTATTTAACAGCTCAGATTTTTCCCGCAGAAAACTGGAAAGTATCATTAACAGAAAATTATACCGGAAAAATGCTAATTCCATATTTTGGTCCTGAGTCTGAAAATCCTGATAAAGGAGAATTGCGCAATACACCAGATTTCTGGGATACAGGCACAAAAGTTTGCTATCATATTCCTTTACAGAAATTAAGTTTTCACATATTTGCAGGGATAAAAAATGTGTTTAATGCCTATCAGGATGATTTTGATACCGGAAAATTACGTGATCCGGCTTATATATACGGCCCTATGCAACCACGCACGGTTTATTTTGGCCTGAAAATCGGAGATTTTTAAGTATGATAATAAAATAACCTAAAAAAAAGCGTTTCATCCATTTGATGAAACGCTTTTTTTGTAAGTATTTGTTGTTTTGGCTATTACCGTATCAAGTTAATAATACCCGTTTCCTGCACATCTTCACCAGCTTCATTGATACCGGTAACAATGTACATATAAGCCCCTGCCGGGCATTTTTCGCCTGAACCCTGTACAGTACCATCCCAGCCATGGTAATAATCATTGCTGATAAATACCGTTTGATTCTGACGGGTGTAAATCCGTAATTCAAAATCATCCAGGGGTTCACCGCGGATATAGAATACATCATTACGGCCATCACCATTTGGTGTGAAACTGTTGGGTATATAGAAATTCGGTACTGTAACAGAAATTGTAACAGAATCGGTATTTTCACATCCATGTATATCATTACCGCTAACAACATAAGTGATGGTATCATCCGGTGATACAACAGGATTGGCAATATACGGATGATTAATAGCACTTACGGGAGACCACTGATAATTCACACCACCCGTAGCATTAAGCTGGACATCTTCACCCCTTGCAATGGTACGGTCTTCACCTGCATCAATTGCCGGCAGCGGATATACACGCACTTGCACTTCATCAGTAACGGTATCACATCCGGCATAAGCTGCATGCAATGTATAGGTGATAGTTTCCGGCGGACTCACCATCGTATTGGCTTTATGCGGGTCATCAACACCAATTTCTGGTTGCCAGTAGTATGATTGGCCTTCAATTAATCCTGTACCGATTTGCACAGAATCATACCTGCAGATACTCACATCCGGACCGGCTTTTGCCAATGCAGGCGGTAACATGGTAACATGCACCGAATCTGTATTTATACAGCTGGTACTATCATCAGTTACTGTAAGATGATAAGTTGTGAATTCAGCTTCCGGTGAAGCAACAGGCTGGGCTACATTTGCATTATCCAGTGTTGATGAAGGAAACCAGTAATAACTGTAATTATCCATACCGGGAACACCCAGTTGAACACTGCGGTTTGCACAGATAGTTGTATCAACACCTGCATTAACTTCAGGCAGATATGGTAATGTTATGTCATCATGAATGGTATTTGTGCATTCATTATTCCGTACAGTAAAACTGATCCTGTGCATGCCACCTTCATTGAAAATAACCCCGGATGGATTTTCCGCCTGTGATGTGTTTGGAATAGCATGGGTACCAAAATCCCATTGATAACTGAGTTCCTGTCCGCTGCTGCCTTCATTAAAAAAAGCTACAGGCTCACCAGGACAATCAGGTACAATGGCTGAAAAATCAGCCTCCGGTGTGGCATTAATGTTAATATAATGGCTGACAGAATCCTGACATCCTGTACCCATATTGGTAACCTGCAGTTTTATCTCATGACTTCCCGGTTCATCGTAAAGAACCATTGGATTGGCATCTGTGGAAGTTTCAGGTGTTGCATGTTCTCCAAAATCCCATAAGTAAGAAACCCCGGTACTGTCACTGAGATTATGCATATCCACGGGCATTCCGGTGCATTTAGGTGCAGTGGTCTCAAATTCAGCAAACGGACTTTCGTATATATTGATTGTCTGACTTACAGTTCTTGTACAATTCCCGTCAGATATAGTCAAACTTACTTCTTTATCACCGGAACTGGCATAAACAATGCCTGTCGGATTTTCAGCATTTGACGTTGATGGGGTTGCATCTTCACCAAAATCCCATGTGTATTGATATTCTGCGCCGGAGCTTCCTTCATTCGTAAAATCAACCGTTTGACCAATACATACCGGTGCTGTTGCTTTAAAGCTTACCTCCGGTCTCGGGTGGATGTTGATGGTCTTCGTAACTTCGTTGTTACAACCGCTTACCGGATGTTCAGCATAAAGTTGAATCACTTTTGTACCCGGTGAACTGTATGTAACCTCAGGTTCCGTAACAGTAGTAGTGGGTGGTGTAGCATCGTCTCCGAAATCCCAGGAATAATCAAGTTCTGAATCATAATCAAGGATACTGAATGTGACTGTATCATATTCGCAAACAGGTGCCGTGGAAACAAAATCCAGTACCGGTTGTGGTGAATTTTTCACATGCACAGTATCTGATACTGTTTCCACACAATGTGGCGTTGATACCGTGAGCGTTACCATTTTATCTCCGCCGCTGCTATACGTAATGCCTGTCGGGTTTTCTGCACTTGAGCCTGATGGAGCAGCATCTGTACCAAAATCCCAGGTATAGGAAAATTCATTCCCAGTAGAACTGTAATTGGTAAAATCAAGGCTTGCACCAATGCAAATTGAATCGGTAAAATCAAAGGAAGCTACCGGGTCATCATAAATATTGATGGTTTGCTCAACTTCGTTGTTACAACCGCTTACCGGATGTTCAGCATAAAGTTGAACCACTTTTGTACCCGGCGAACTGTATGTAACATCAGGGTCAGAGTCGATTGGTAATAAAGGATCAGCATCGTCTCCGAAATCCCAGGAATAATCAAGTTCTGAATCATAATCAAGGATACTGAATGTGACTGTATCGTTTTCACAAGTAGGAGCTGTGGATGTGAAATCAATCTCAGGTTGTGGCGAGTTTTTCACAACCACTGTGTCTGTGAACGTCTCTGTGCAATGTGACGTTGACACGGTGAATGTTACAATTTTATTGCCACCGCTGCTGTATAGTATGCCTGAAGGATTTTCAGCATTGGAAGTGGGCGGTGTGGCATCTGTACCAAAATCCCAGCTATAGGAAAATTCATTCCCGGTTGACCCGTCATTGGTAAAGTCAAGGCTTGCTCCAATGCAAATGGAATCCGTGAAGGAGAAATCAGCAATGGGATCATCGTGGATCAAGATGGTTTTTGATACTTCATTGTTACAACCGCTTACCGGATGTTCAGCATACAGTTGAACCACTTTTGTCCCCGGCGAACTGTATGTAACATCAGGGTCAGGGTCGATTGGTAATGAAGGATCAGCATCGTCTCCGAAATCCCAAATATAATCAAGTTCTGAATCATAATCAAGGATACTGAATGTGACTGTATCGTTTTCACAAGTAGGAGCTGTGGATGTGAAATCAATCTCAGGTTGTGGCGAGTTTTTCACATGCACAGTATCTGATACTGTTTCCACACAATGTGGCGTTGATACCGTGAGCGTTACCATTTTATCTCCGCCGCTGCTATACGTAATGCCT
>JBNJGX010000178.1:0-5707 GCA_051748025.1 Bacteroidota bacterium | reverse complement strand
CCTAACACCTAAATCCTAATAATCGCATCCGTTCGAAAAAAACCGTTCTTACCCGTTATTTACAGAAACTTTTATGACTGATTAGTTACACTAAATATAACCAGGTACTACATGTTATCCGGTACTTATATAATTTATAATGTCTGGGTTCATCATTTATTGTTTTTTGATTTTTTGGTGTAATATTTGTACAGCAAT
Organism: Bacteroidota bacterium; assembly: GCA_051748025.1. Taxonomy (GTDB): domain Bacteria; phylum Bacteroidota; class Bacteroidia; order Bacteroidales; family ML635J-15; genus JAQIBY01. Next base: position 5,509 of record JBNJGX010000178.1, on the reverse strand, counting down.
ACGTTAACCATTAAAATTTTAATCAATGAAACATGTTATTATAGTCACAGGCCTTTTTGTCATTGCATTGACAGGCAATGCTCAGACATTACCTGACACCCAGCTTAAGACCCTTGAAAGACAAACCGTCCAGTCAGATGATGTTATTCAAAATGAAGACGGTCCTATCCTGCTTTGCTTTTGGGCAACCTGGTGCAAACCCTGTATTAAGGAACTAAATGCTTACAATGAATTGTACCCTGACTGGAAAGAAGAAACAGGCGTAAAAATTGTTCTTATTTCCACTGATAATGCACGCAGCATGCATCGTGTGGCGCCTTTTGTTAATGGCAAAGGGTGGGAATTTGATGTGTATGTTGATGCAAACTCTGACCTGAAACGTTCCATGAATGTTGTTAATATCCCCCACACTTTTTTGCTCAATGCTGACAAAGAAGTAGTATGGCAACATACATCCTATATGGAAGGGGATGAAGAAGAAGTATTTGAACAAATTCAGAACATCACCAATGTTGATGAATAAGCTTTGATCACGATATTTTATAAGCATACAGAATCATGACGTATTTTTTCAGGTATTTGCCTGTTTTGTTACTGGTGTTACCAGTTCAGGCATTAGCCCAGGAAGGCAGAATAAACGGAAATTTTCAGGGAGATTTTCAGTATTATATTTCCGATACAACCATAGATGCGGTTTCTCCGCAGGAACGTTTATTGATGAATTCTTATGCCAATTTTTCGTATCAAAAAGGCAATTTCTCAGCCGGCCTGCGCTACGAAGGATATCTGAATACCATGGCGGGTTTTCCGGGCGAAGATGGCAGAAACGACGGGGTAGGAATTCCGCATCGCTGGGCTATGTTTACAAAAAACGGCTTTGAAATTACAGCCGGAAATTATTATGAACAATTTGGCAATGGACTGAGCTTACGCACTTACGAAGAAAAAAACCTTGGCATTGATAATTCCCTTGATGGTATCAGGGTAAAATATAACCCCACCTTTGGCCTGAATTTTACAGGGCTTGTGGGAAAACAACGCTATTATTTTGAACATGGACCGGGCATTGTCCGGGGGTTTGATGCAGAGATCGGTATCAATGATGTCATCCCGGTACTTATGGATAAAATGCTTCGTTTCCGCCTCGGTGGCAGCTTTGTAAGTAAATACCAAAAAGATGATGATCCCGTTTATATCCTGCCCGCAAATGTTGCCACCACTGCTGCCAGAATAAATGTCAATTACAAATTACTGAACCTCGATGCAGAATATGCCTATAAAATCAATGATCCCTCGCAGGACAATAATTATATATACAAACCCGGACAGGCTTTTGTTGCCACATCTACATATTCTCAAAGCGGGCTGGGTATTCTTGTGAGTACCAAATGGGTGGATAATATGAGCTTCCGGTCTGACAGAAATGCCATTCTTACTGATCTGAACATAAACCATCTGCCTGAAATCACAAAAAACCACGCATATACCCTTGCAGCCTATTATCCCTATGCCACTCAACCAAACGGAGAATGTGGCGCTCAGGCTGAAATATTTTATAAATTTAAACGCAAAACCTTGCTTGGCGGAAAATACGGTACATCCATCGCGCTTAATTTTTCACGTGTGCATAACATAGATAAACAACGGATTAATGATACCACCCCGCTTGATGCCATTGCTACAGACGGCTATAAAACCAATTTTTTCAGCTTAGGAGAAGACCTTTATTTCCAGGATATCAATTTTGAACTGACAAAGAAATGGACAAAACAATTCAAATCCATATTGATGTACCAGCATCTGACCATTGATAATGATGTCCTGCTGCAGAGTGAATATCATGGAACAATTAAAGCTCACGTTGCTGTTGCAGATTTTACATACAATATCAATTCAGATTATTCTGTCAGCACAGAACTTCAGGGTATGTTTACTGACGAGGACAGAGGAGACTGGGCAATGGGAATGATTGAGCTCAACACGCCCGGTTTATTTTTTACCCTTATTGATAACTGGAATTACGGAAACCCCGAGAATGACAAAAGGATCCATTATTATACCGTGGGTGCGGGATATGTAAAAAAAGGAACCCGTGTACAATTATCATATGGAAAACAACGTCAAGGTGTGATGTGCGTAGGAGGCGTTTGCAGGGTAGTACCTGCCTCAAACGGCCTGATGTTATCCATATCCAGTACATTTTAATTTTATGTTTTATGAATTTTGCTTTTAAAATACAAAACTTGTTTAACTTCAAATGCCTGATGTTAATAATAGGCATTAGCAGCATGATATTCACTGCCTGTGATGAAATAGATGAACCTTATATCGAAGAAGGTGCAACAGTATGGAACGGCAGAAAAATTCTTATTATGGATTTTACGGCTCACCAATGTCCCAATTGTCCCGCCGCGCATGAAGAAATAGAAAATTTACAGGATAATTTTCCCAATGCCATTGTCCCGGTTGCTGTGCACTGTGGTATTGATGCCAGGCCTTCTACCAGTGATACCACTCAACCTTTTCATTATGATTTCACAAATGATGTCAGCACAGAACTGGGCGGCGACGGGATTACTTCTAACGGTTATTTTCAAGTGCTTGAAAAACCCAAAGCTGCCATCAATGAATTTGCACCGGGTAATTTGCTGAACATACAGGCCTGGCGTACTGAAATTGCAAAATTCATTCAGACATATCCGGAATTTTCCATTTATATAAATAAACTTTACAATGAATCAGACAGTATCATTTCTGTGGATACCCGCGTCGAAACCAACATAGCATCAGACCGGAACCTGCATCTGTGTGTGTATATTGTCGAATCACACATCATAGAATGGCAAAAAACCATGGATGATCCTGACGGCATTGAAGATTATGAACACAATCACGTACTCAGGGGAAGCATGAACGGAAGCTTTGGGGAAAGCATCAACGCCAACAACACAGCCATTTCCACTGATGATGAATTTAAACTTTCATACAGCATCGCCTTGGGTAAGGACTGGGCCCCTCAAAATCTCAGCATTGTTGCTTTTGTTTATGACAGCGACACTTTCGAAGTTCTACAAGCTGAAGAAATTCCCCTGATCGGAGAATATGAACCATAAACTAACTTTTTAAACAAACACAATTAGCTACATTTTTTTAATAAAAGATTTTGTAATTATAAAAATTGCCATATCTTTGCACCCTGCAAAGTAAAAAAGCAGAACTGCGGGAGTAGCTCAGTGGTAGAGCACGACCTTGCCAAGGTCGGGGTCGCGGGTTCGAATCCCGTCTCCCGCTCTTTTAATGGCTAAATCTACAAACGAGATTAATATAAACTCACATTGTAGGTTTTAGTTGAGAGGATTTTTAAGGTTGCCCTGGTGGCGGAATTGGTAGACGCGCTGGACTTAAAATCCCGTGGTCATTTCATGGCCGTGCCGGTTCGAGTCCGGCCCGGGGCACAACCACAGCCTCCTCTCCTTCTATGATTAGAATTGATGAAGGAAATCTGCACAAGCCTTATTTTTTCATGTAGTTGTAAAATCTGCTGTTTTTAACATTTTTCCCCTGTAAGTAAAAAGTTCATGCAACGGGAAACTTTGCCTGTGCACCCCATCAGAATAATATAACTTGAAATGCAGCATATCTTTTTCAAAACTATCGATGTTTTCTTGTGTAACTTTTAGTGTAAAATCAAGCATTAAATGAATTTCACTACCAAAAACAGGATTTTTTCCAGTGAAACCAAATACCACATATTTGCCTTCGTAATGTGAAAAATGATTGGTTAGATTTGAATTTTCTTCATATAAAGGAGCAGGCATTATAATCTCCATTTTATAATCTTTTTCTATGGAATCTCCAGCATTGTGAATAAGGACTTTGGGATAAAACCTAACAACAGAAAACTTTCCATCTTTCATTTCAGGGATGCCCTGTGTATTATATATACTGTATATTTCCAGGTGTTTTTGTGTGGTTTTATTGTGTAAGGCACTAACAGCATCAACATCAAGTTTATTAACCTTATGGTTGTGAAAACCATAATATCTGTAATCAGAGAACATTAAGGGTTTTTTCCCTGCCGGTATCTTAATCACAAGGCAATATTGCCCCGTATAAACTTCAATATACGTAATGCTTATATCATGTGGAAAGGGGCTGATGTTTGCAATCAAATGATGGTGGATCAAATCTGTATCCGGTTTTTCATTGTTTATAAGGGTAAAATCTCTGGCCTTATGTCTGTATGTTTTTACACCTGTGATGAGAATCCCTCCACCACTGTTAGCCATGGCTGAAACTGTTTTTGCGAGGCGCGTCAGGTATTTCTCTTTATGAGAAAAAGAACGCCCATCAAGAAAATGCAAGTGCTGATGTGCTGGCATTTGATGCTGTACCAGTTTTTCTATATCACCTGCAGTAATATCGTTTCCCTTTGTGTGATAAAACCACTCCATGCATGCGAATTTGCAAAAAATATTTCATAAAACATAAAATCCACATTTTGTGTAAAAAAAATAACATTACCTTTAAACAATTAATAACCAAAAACCGGTAATGATGAAAACCTTTGCACAAAGTTTAGTACTGTTAAGTTTGCTTGCTGTTATGATCTTTTTTTCTGCCTGTAAACAGGAGCCTGCATTCATTGAACAAGACCGTATTTATACAAGCTATGAACTCTATTACAATGGGAATACCGGGCAAACCTATGCCGGGGCTACTTTTAAGTTTAGCAGTGCTTCCGGTACTGTACTGAAATTGGGTGAAAACAGTTCAATCGGTTTTATAAAAGTGAATCCAATATCTGATCCAGATCCCCTGCATTATATTAATGAATATGGTTATTATGAAAAAGAATACACAACACGCTGGCTAAAAGGGAGGTTTTATTTTACTGATGAAAACGATAACCAATATGAAAATGAAATTACTGTTCACGTGGCAGCTTTTCCTGAAACAATAGATACAATCGTAAAAGGAAACCGCTGGGAATTATCATGGGAAGGGTTTTATAATATTGAAAAGACTGCTTTGGGAGAAAACGAAAGCATCTCATTTAGTTTAAAAGAAGAAGGTGAAGGAGATATCCATACTTTTCACCAGCATGAAGAAGGCGCTGAAAGCATCGCTCTTGAAGGTGATGAAACCGCTGCATTGCCTGAAGGGGAATACATTTTATCCCTTGAGAGGCGCTATCAACCTGAGTTAGTACAAAAAACCGGGGCCGGTGGTACGATCACAGGTAGGTTCCGGCCGGCAGACCGTACTGTTGTAGTGGTTGATGAATAATATTATAGGTATAGGCGCTTAGGTATCCCTCGCTTATGCCTCTATTTAAGCAGGATGAATCATTATTAATCATTCTTTTGATAAGGGTGTAAAACAATACCCCTGCACTATTTAAACTGACGCTTATCTCGACTCCCGCTCAATAAGCTTCTGTATTGTAAATAAGTTTAATGGTGAAGTGAAGTTTGTTAAGCGAAGTCGAAACAAACGTATTTAAAGT
>JBNJGX010000177.1:0-5728 GCA_051748025.1 Bacteroidota bacterium | reverse complement strand
GCCCGGCAAATGAAATACAAACGCATCGGCATAGCTCATTGTGTGGGTTTTCTAAACGAAGCCAAAACACTAAAGGATATTCTTGATGGCTATTTTGAGGTGCACACAATTTGCTGCAAATTTTCCGGAATAAACAAACAGGATTTTAATTTGACTCAAATCCATGATGACCGGTATGAATCCATCTGTAATTCCATAGGGCAGGCCATGGTGTTGAATGATTTAAAAACAGATTTGAATATCATCCTGGGTTTATGCGTGGGCCATGATATGTTGTTCACCAAATATTCGGAAGCCCCGGTTACCACATTTGTGGTAAAGGACAGGGTGACAGGTCATAATCCTGCAGTTAGCCTTTATTCGCGTTATCACCGCAAAAAATTTACCGGCGAAGGATAAAAAGTGAGTTGTTAATCACAGGTTTACAGGTTTTTGTTCTTATCATCATCATCCGGATAATGTATTTCAGCATTTTTGAACCAATATGTCTGGTTTTATGGTAACCATGAGGTATATCTTTAATGTTAGGATCTTCATCCTTTTCCTTTTCCCATGAATAAACAGGCTTTTTGGTATCCTGTTTCCGGGTAATCCATCATCCGACACTTCACGCGGATGCACGCCAAAACGGTTCAGGTCAATATCCATGGTAATGTTAAGGGGCCTTCTATTAATTCTTTTTTTTCAAGAAACAAATGTAATGAATAATATGCAAGGCATGAAATTTTCTGAATAGCTATAGCTATTCAGAAAAATTTTAACGCAGTCAGATTGTTTATTATATTTTCATAATTTTGGCTGCATTCGGCAGAGCACAAGCAACCCTTCGACTCCGCTCAGGACAGCGGCTTGAGCTCTGCCCTCAATTGCGCAAAATTTGTCCCGCAGGGTTTTCAGCGTTTCTCATATCCTGCTTTAAATTTTTTTTGCATTATCCTGATAGTGCTTCAAAAATTTGCATTGTCTATGAAAAACGCTGAAAATCTTGATGCGAAAGAATTATTAGAAGTCCCCTTAAGCAAATTAACAGCCCACATCAATACTAACAGTATCAGACTGACAAACACAGAAGGGCGGAATTGCTTTTTTTTGTATGTGTGGATTTTCTTCCACAATATGTTGCGGTATCTAATATATATATATTATGAGATCTTAACTTGTTCATTTAATTCATGCAAAATGTCATCAAAATTCCAGTTATGCAAAACTGAAATGATTTGTGAATCCGGATATTTGTATATGGTTTCTAGCTTTTTTCTTTCAAATGGTTCGTTGTTAATGACATCAAACAAGTGGTGAATTTTTTCAGCAATGTGTTTTGGTTGTTTTTCTATATTTATGCGTTTTAACATCCGTGTTTTAATTTGTGATATGGATAGATTATCCATTGCTTTTAGCCGGTTTTCGTAATCTTTATTTTTCAGGTACCAGTTATGTATTTGATTGACTTGGGATTCAAACATAATTTTATTGTGCTTTTCAGTGGTAGTGGTTGCGGGGATATTATAATCTGATAAAAATTGATGGATTTCATGCAGTTGCCTGGATTGTAGATTATGTACAGCATGTTCGTAAGGGTCCCAGACGGTATTGAAAACAATTTGGGAATGAATACTATTGGCATATTCCAGCACGTCAGGAATATCCTGCCAGTTTTCCCTGGTTAGCGTACAGGATATGACTAAAGCCCTGTTGTTTTCCTGCTTCCGCAAAAGATGGTTGAATTCATCAATATTTTTTAATACGGTGTTCAGCTTGGCTTTTTTTCTGATGTATTCAAACTTTTCTTTATTCAGCGAATCTACAGATACACCAATGTCAAATTTGCCTGATGCGATGTAATTCCGGATTTTATCGTTTATAATGGTTCCATTGGTTTGCACATAAAATATCGCTTTTTTGTTGATGCTTATCGTTGTGTCCCATATATCATAATACATTGGAATGAGAAAGGGTTCACCCCCGGAAAACCTGAGCAATTTTGTTTTTTTTAGCAATGGTTTAATGTATTCTAAAAAATTGTCATCGTAGGGGGTATTGATTTTTGGTTTGTTATCCCTGTTTTTTCGTATTGAGCTGGACAATGAACCATCACACATGATACATTCGAGATTACATTTATTATCAAGCTCAAATTCCATCATAACCGGATATTTTGATTTTGGTTTTAAGAAATCAAAATGTTTAGCCATGACACCCTTGAAATTTTTGTCAATCAATTCGTTTTTACATACTGAGCAGCCATAATCGAGATTGTTATTATTGATGGCACGCCTTAATGTTTTTAGTTGTTTGCCTTTCCAAATATCCAGGGGTTTTTGATCGGGGTATGTGCCGATGGGAAAATCCCTGTTGAAACAGCATGAAAGCACATGACCTGTCCTGCTGAAATACAGATTTGAAAATGGTGCACGGCAGATGGGTTTTTTCTTTTTAACCTGCCGGAAGTTGTTATAGGCTTTTATGATATGGGGGGATATTTTATTCACGGTATATAAAACAAATAATATGAATGTATTGAGCGATTTTAAATATACACAAAAATAACAAAATAAATGCGATTGGCTATTGTGGTTTACGAATTATGACATTTTTTACCATCATGGCTATGCCTTCACGCATTAAATTGGCCATTTCGGTACATGATTCAATGTTCTTTTCAGAATATACGAAGGCCTGAATGAAAATTTCCGAATGGCTCTTTTTTGTAATTTTCTGGTCTGAAATTACTTATTTCTTAAGGTTCCGAAAGCTGAATCAAAGCTGAATCCCTGTGAATAAAACCATTTTTTTTCAGCGCTTTTGGCTTTGCCATAATTTAAAGAAGGAGATGTGCCCGATCTTAATAGTTATTATCCCGAGTGTTTTGCTAATTTTGTATTCGGCAAACTTTCTGCGAATAATATAATACTACAGCAACAGCAAAGTTAATTAATCGTTCTTCAATATCATATTTCTTCTCATTCACATTTTACTTCGTTATTCGTCATTCGTTATTCAAATGCGATGCACAGCGATGTGCTGAGCCTGCCGAAGTAAGCCTGCCGAAGTGTAATATTATTCTATTGTTCATCTTATGTGCTACCTGTGGATATTGAGATGCTACTCTTTTTTCATTTCCCTGCCTGGCAGGCAGAGCTTGCCCGGCGACAGACGGGTTAGCGTCCTATCGGTAAAAAATGTATGCGGCCGAATAGTTGCAATTTTAGTGCCAATTCTGAGCTTTCCAGCTATTTTTGTTTTAATAGAGCCAATATAATTAAATGATAAATAATTATTTTATCAATTTTTCATCATCAAAAATAAAAATATCAATAACTTTGACTAATGTTAGCTTATTCAATTTATAAATCAAAAAGTTGATGATAAACAATTTTAAAGCAATCACCATGACATCCAGCCGATGAAATTATTTGCAGGAAAACATAAATTATGGAAAGTGTTTGGCTTAGTACATATGATTGCTATCATATTGTTTATTATCTATTCTTTACGCACTGAAGCATTTGTTAAGGTAGATTTGTGGTCTGATCAACCTTATGAAGTTATTGCAGAAACCCCAATGGGTAAAAAATTGTGTTTCTCTAATGCTTGCGGTGATACTTTAAGTTTAAACCTTCGTCCATGGAAAACAGTTCAGGTCAGTATTGCAGGTGAAAAACAAGCTTTACCATTAGATTTTGATGATGATAATTTGACAAAACATAAGTTGAGCTTTCCAGCGGGTGACTTGCATTATAAAATGCAATCCCCGTCCCGAAACTCAACGATTGCGATTGTGGAATTCCTAATAAGCATACTTCCTGTATTACAAGTGTATTTCTTATTTCTTTTGTTCATGCTTACTTTAGTTATTTACCGAAAGACCGACAGGTTTAAAAAATGGAACTGGTTAAAACTTCGGTTTTTTAGATACATAGCAAATGTTAAAGATGATGTGTCCAGCATGCCCCCAAGGCCTTTAAGCTTGCGCCTATACCAAAAGGTAATGTTAATAGCAGGGATTATTGTGCTGATTCCCGTATTTTATTTGAATCTGGGAAAATATCCTTTTGCCCAGAAGCCGGAAGAAAAACGCCGTGCATTGGTTAGCCTTGAAATGAAAATGCGTGGTGAATATATTGCTCCTACAATACAAGGCGAACCCTATTATAAAAAACCACCTCTTTTTAATTGGCTCCTTATTCCTTTTGTTGATGGTGATAATCCTGAAAGCGCCTGCCGTTCTGTGTCAGTTAGTATTCTGCTGTTAGGTGGTTTAATCATATTCTTTTTGTTGAAGAAACAAAGGGGATGGCAGCATGCTTTGTTTGTGGTTTTTATGTATTTGTCATCCTTTTATGTAACGCGTTATTTATCATTCATCTTAAACATTGATGTTTTATTCGTTCTGTTTTTAGTTCCGCTGATATATCTCAATTATAGGTATGCTTCTTCAGGCAGATATTACCGGCTTTTTATTTTCGGATATGCCTTAACCGGGTTGGCATTTTTAACCAAGGGTATTCCTGCATTGTGGATCCAATTTGTTTCCCTAATGATGGCGTTGATAATCAACAAGAAATTAAAATACCTTTTCAGCCTGCCACATTTGTATGGCATATTTGTTTTATTACTCATTATTGCTGGATATTTCGGTTTGTACAGTATGCAATCTAATCTGCTTCCGTATCTTAAGCAGTTTGTAGCTGAGACATTGGTTGTAGAAAGGTTTTCTTTCAATGAAATTGTTGCCCATTTTATTTCATTTCCCGGCCTTAATATGGCAGCTTTTATGCCATTGGCATTGTTTTTACCACTGGTGTTGTTAAGGGAAAATTTGCATCGCATATTAAAGTCAAAAAAGTTATCGTATCTGTTGGTTACTACAATTGCAGGGGTAAGTGTTTTCTGGATAAGTCCTTATTATTTACCATATTACAGTTTGATGTTTGTCCCGGTAATGTTTGATGTGCTTTTAGTTTTGTTTCCGGATTTTACCAGTGGAACATGGAAAAAGGCCTTGCGTGCTTACCTGTTTTTTGTTGTGCTGATTATTCCGGGATTTATTGCAGGGTATATTAACGTATGGGCTTTGTTGATTTTTGGGTTGTTAGTTTATGGATTGTGGAAGTATTCTATTACTGTTTTTTTGATTTCTGGTTTAGTTTTAGTTATATGGAAAGGTGTGGGAGATATGGGATATTATTCAGATACAGAAAACTATATCTTGCCAACAAGAGAAAAATGCAAACAGATAGTGAACGATAATCCGGATGTCACATGGAAAACATACAGCCGGGAAACAAAGGTAAACTGTGTGACATTGTATTATTTGACTTATTTCTCAGAAAAAATCGTGCCTGTTTCAAGGGGAAAATCAGAGAAAAGTGTTTATTATATCATAGAGTCAGAAGACTTGACTGAAAAACATGTAGTCATTGATACCATCCCACAATTATTTTGGACATTTGATGGTGATGAACGTTTGAATGGGCGTAGTAAATATCATCCTGTGTTTGTTGTAAAATTCAAACAGACAGGCTTATAGGTTGTGTGACTAATATGTAAAAACCGTGGTTTTTTATGTCTTTATCTATGTTTAAAACCATATCCATATGCTTTATGAATGTATTTTTATCATTCTAACAGATCCCAGCAAACTATTGCACAACCACTTTCCGGTAATACATGCCTGATTCCGTTGTTAATTTAATCAGGTAAATGCCTTTTGCGCCTTTCAGGGTGA
>JBNJGX010000176.1:0-5730 GCA_051748025.1 Bacteroidota bacterium | reverse complement strand
GGCACACACACCATCACTTATGAAGTAACGGACGGAGCATGCACAGCTAGTGAAATCACAGAAATCACTGTTTCTGACTACTATGATGCCACCATTGATGATCCGGGGACATTCTGCTACAGCGACCCCGCTCAAGACCTCACCGCTGCTACAACTGGCGGGACATGGAGCGGTACAGGCATTACAGATCAATCAGCCGGCACATTTGATCCCGGCACTGCAGGCAATGGCACACATACCATTTCTTACGAGGTTACAAGCGGAGAATGTACTGCCTCAGATCAAATTGACCTTTATGTCTCTGATGGCTACGATGCCACCATTGACCCTGTCAGCGATCTATGCGAAACAGATGATCCTGTAACGCTTACCGCCGCAGATGCAGGCGGGACATGGAGCGGAACCGGCATTACAGATGAATCTGCAGGCACATTTGATCCTGCCACAGCAGGCCAGGGTGACTTCACTGTCTCTTATGAAATATCCGGTTCCTGCGGCGATTATGATGAAATAACCATCCATGTGGATGCCATGCCCAACGCAACCATCGATGATCCCGGTGATTTCTGCGCTGGTGATGCTGCTGTAACACTCACAGCGGCCGAATCAGGCGGCACATGGAGTGGCCCAGGTGTTTCAGGTGATTCATTTGATCCTGCAGTAGCAGGCATTGGGTCCCATACCATAACTTATGAAATTACAGATGGTGCCTGTACAGATACTGATGAAATAATTATCGACGTAGCCGGTGAATTTGATGCAACCATAGACCCGGTGAATGACCTGTGTGAAAGTGATGATGCCATAACCCTCACCGCTGCCGATGAAGGTGGCACATGGGCAGGCCCCGGAGTTTCCGGCGACCAGTTTAATCCCGGTATTGCCGGACCAGGCGACCATGCAATAACCTACACATTCACAGGCGCTTGTGGCGATTCAGATGAAATAACCATACACGTGGATGAAATGCCCGATGCCACCATTAATGATCCTGGTACTTTCTGTATCAGCGATGATCCTGTAACCCTCACCGCAGCCACCCCAGGCGGTACATGGAGTGGCTATGGCGTAACAGGTAACCAGTTTGATCCTGCCTTTGCAGGCGTCGGCGGACATCTTATTTCGTATGAATTACAAAACGAAACCTGCTCAGATGTTGATGACATTGTGATTAGTGTCGGCGCAGCACCTGATATAAATGTCTCTGTTACTGATGCAACAACATCAGACTCAAATGACGGAGCAGCCACAGCTACTGCAAGTGGTGGTTTAAGCCCCTACGAATACTACTGGTCTAATGGCGATACAGATGCCACCATGGAAGATGTCCCCTCAGGAAATTATTCCGTAATGGTTACCGATGCTGCCGGTTGTGTTGCAACAGCCCCTGTTTATATTGATTTTATGAACAACATTGCAAACAATAATACTTTTAGTTTTAAGGTTTATCCGAATCCCACTGAAAACCTTGTGTATATTAAAACAAACAATTTACATACAAGCACAATTGAATTGGTTAATATGCTTGGTCAAACCGTTAAGACAAAACAAATCCAGTCTGATATCGAACCTTGTGATGTGACAAATTTAAAACCTGGTGTTTATTTTGTCAGGATCATAACTGATAATAACCAGTATGTGAAAAAACTGATGATTGAATAATAAAATAAAGTTCTACTGCATTTTTTGAGGAAACATTTATGCTTTTTAGATAATATTGTGATCATTACATATGATTACCCTTGTCAACACAACAGTTTGACAAGAGATAAATAACATTTATCCGCAAAGCATGCATTAGAATGTTATTAATCAATCGATCATCCGGAAATTATCAATATCATTGAGGACGGGAAATTTGTCCCTGAATATTTTTAATTCATCATAATATACCGAAGCGGTCAGAAACTTTTCACCGTCACCCGCATCCAATAAGGCTTTGCCTTTGGCGTCGAACAATAAGCTGTCACCCTGGTACGTGATATTTCTGCCATCTGTCCCTACCCTGTTTACACCGGCAACATAAGACTGATTTTCCAGTGCCCTGGCTTTCAGGAGCGTTTTCCAGACATCAGCCCTGACACCCGGCCAGTTTGCCACATATAACAACAAATCATAATTACTTGTATTCCTGCTCCACACAGGGAACCGCAGGTCATAACATATCAACGGCATGATACGCCAGCCCTTAAAGTCCACCAGTAAACGCTTATGACCGGCCGAATAATGATTATGTTCATCACCCATCATAAAAAGGTGCTTTTTATCGTAAAAGGCCGTACAGCCGTCCGGAAATATAAAATACAAGCGGTTGTAATACTTACCACCATCATGCACGATCATTGAAAAAACGAGGGCAGTATCCGTGTTTGTTGCCAATTTTGCCATATGCTGAAAATGACCGGATTGATGGGGCTGCGCCATATTCTTAACATTCATACTGAATCCTGTGGTAAACATCTCAGGACAAATAAGTATGTCAATATCCTGAAGCTTACCTTCATACTCCCACAGTTTTTCAATATTTTTATCAGGCTGTTCCCAAAACAGGTCTGCCTGATACAAAGCCAGTTTCAGTTCATTGTTTTGCATAAGGATTGAATCTTTCAGGGTGTTTGCCTTTCACTCCGGCAAATTTCATTTTTAATTCATTCATAAAATTCCTGTCATCAGGGATATTTTCATATAGCGCCAACAAGCCCATTTCTTTGGTTTTATAATCCATTTTACCAGCTATAAGCGGCAACCCTGTTCGTTTTGCTATCCTCAACACACCAGTTTTCCATACATCTACCTTTTTCCGGGTGCCTTCTGGTGTGATAACGAGTAAAAACCTGTCTTTATTTTTGATATCTGCAATAAGCCTGCCTGTTAAACCTGCAGGATTCTTCCTGTTTACCGGAATACCACCGGCCGCTTTGAGTAAATGCCCCAAAGGCCATTTAAACATCTCAGACTTGATCAGAAAATATGGTTTCATACCCATATACATAAAAAAAAGCTTACCCCAGACAAAATCCCACATACTGGTATGCGGCGCCATCACACAAATTGACCGCGGATAATCCGGATAATTATCTGTAATTTTCCAGCCGGCCGCTTTCAGTATAAAACCTGCCAAAGCTTTTTTCATAGGTTTCTTTGTTATTTCAGGTTATAATAGGTGGTTATCAGGATGTTTTATCCTACTGCTACCCCTATTAATGCTTTACACCTCTTCATCCGGGAAAATTATCGTAATTTCTTCGATGGTATAATTGTTGTTCGCATAAAACCTAATCAAATTCCAATATAATAACCTTCGTAAACATCAAATAAAAAGGTGCCGGTTTCTCGCAATCAAAAAGTACCACAAACATACATAAAATAATTGGTTTTAAAAGATTGATTTTCGATAACCATTCCCGTGAATTTGATATCCTGGCATTAATAGTAAACAAACCAACGATGCAGTAGCAGCCAGCATATCATTATCAAATGTTTACTTCAGTGTAATATCCACCTTCCCGCCTTTTAAAAGTATTAAACAGTAATTCCAGAAATTCTGACTTGTCGTAAAATGAAATCTCATATTTTAACTTTGAATGTTATTTCATGGTTTTACGGTAAAAATTTCCTTTTATCAGATTTTTTGCTTAAACTTGAACCAATAAGTTCAAATAATTATGTGTGGCATAAACGGGGTCTGGCATAGGGATAAAAAAATTGATAAGCAGGCTTTTACTGCTATGCGTGACAGCATGGTACACAGAGGTCCCGACGATGCAGGCACATGGATTCACAGCAATAACAACCTGGCCTTTGGCCACCGCAGGTTGTCATTCATGGACTTATCCGAATCCGGCAAGCAACCCATGTGCAGCAGTGACGGACAAATTGTAATCACTGTCAATGGAGAAATATACAACTATCCCCAGTTGAAACATGCACTCGAAGCCAAAGGGCACACATTTATCAGCCGGTCCGATTCCGAAGTGATCATACATGCCTGGCGTGAATGGGGCATTGATATGCTTCCCAAACTCAACGGCATGTTTGCTTTTGCCCTGTATGACAAGAGTAATGAAAGCATACTCCTGGCTCGCGACCGTTTCGGCATCAAACCATTGTATTACCACCTTGATGATAACAATGTATTTTTTGCATCTGAGATCAAAGCCATTCTGCATTATGCCCCGGGGTTAAAGATCATCCGGCCTCAATCCCTGGCTGATTATTTCTCATACCGCTATGTGCCTTCACCATTCAGCATTTACCGGGATATTTATAAGCTGGAACCGGGCTCTTTTATGCTTATAAAACAAGGTAACTCAATGGTCAAAACATACCATGAATTTACCGGGAGCAAACTGCATATAAATCAAAAAGACATTACCTGCAAACTGCATGAATTGTTCCGGCAATCTGTCAAAATGCATACCCAGAGCGAAGTGCCCGTGGGGTCTTTTCTGAGTGGCGGATATGATTCATCAGCCATTGTTTATATGCTGAATGAAAGTAAGTTAAAAGCAAATACCTTTAGCATCGGGTTTTCCGAATGGGAAAACAGCGAAGACCAGTATGCCAGGTTGGTTGCCAGGCATTTTGATATGCCGCATTTCAGTAAAACGGCGGAAGGTGGTCACCTGGAACTCATGGATACACTGATGTACCATTACGATGAACCCATTGCGGACATTTCAATCATTCCCACTTATCTTGTGAGCGAACTGGCTGCATCTCACAATAAAGCTGTGCTTTCCGGTGAAGGTGCTGATGAACTGTTTTCAGGTTATACCTGGCATTACGAGAATATGAAAGCGCTCAAACAACAAAAAAGATGGTGGCAAAAAGATCCCGGGATTCCACCTTTTTCCGTTGAAGCATACAGCAGGGCAATGGCCATGGGGCACCTGAGAAGCCAGGAATTGTCCTCGCTATTTACACAGGAATACAAAGAACACATTCCTGGGGACAGTGATTGGTTTTACAGGAAGTACGCTACTGGAAAACCTGACCTTGACAGGTTCCGGAAGATGGATTTACGTTGTTTTATGAGTGAACTCGTGCTAACCAAAATCGACCGCGCCAGCATGGCTCACAGCTTAGAAGTTAGGGTGCCGTTTCTCGAAAATGATCTCAGTAATTTTATGATGAAACTCCCACCCCATAAGGTTTATAAACAAGCTTATAAAAAATATCAATTGTACCAGCTCATTAAAAACGCATTGCCGGAACAGATATTAAAACGCCGTAAACAGGGTTTTGTCGGACCGGATGCATATTATCAAAACAAAGGCTGGTACCGCTCGCTTGTTAATAATTCCAAACTTGTGGATGACAAGATTTTAAATCCCGAAACCCTGAACCATTACATAAATAATGAATCATACTGGAAATTGTGGAAATTTGCCGTGCTGGAACACTGGTATCAAAAATGGATATAAAAACACCAACATAATCAAAAATATTTGTATTGAATGCATGGATTATTACTCACAAATATTAAAACTGAGCAAACATGAACCATTTCGTATTTGTTGTCTGCGGCAGCAAAGAACATATCGACAAACTCAATTTCAGCCTGAAATTCCTCAAACATTTCAGCAATAAAAATATAATTGTTGTTACAGATTTATCACGTAATGAAGCCAAGATAAATCATGATAACATACTGGATGTTAGCACCCCCGAATATTATAACAATCACAAGGCAAGTATATACCTTAAAACAAGTTTGCATAAACGCCT